>JAJFBI010000104.1 GCA_020697385.1 Microvirga sp.
TGCTCGCGGAGTGGATCGCGCACGGCCACCCGCCGATGGATCTGTGGGATGTCGATCTTCGCCGCATGATGCCGTTCCAGGGCAATGCGCGCTATCTGCACGACCGCACCGTCGAGAGTCTGGGTTTGCTCTACGCCATGCACTGGCCGTTCCGGCAGGTCGAGACCGCGCGGGGCGTGCGCCGCTCTGCCCTCCACGATCGCCTGGCCGCGCTTGGAGCCTGTTTCGGCGAGGTCGCCGGATGGGAGCGACCGAACTGGTACGCGCCGCCGGGCGTCGAGCCGGTTTATGAGTATTCATACGGCCGCCAGAACTGGTTTGAGCACTCGGCCGCTGAGCACCGCGCGACGCGCGAGGCCGTCGCGCTTTTCGACCAGAGCTCCTTCGCGAAGTTCCTGGTCCAGGGGCCGGATGCGGAGGCGGTGCTTGAGCGCATCTGCGCGAACCGGATTGCCGGCATTCCGGTCGGAAAGATCGTCTACACCCAGTGGCTCAACGAGCGCGGTGGGATCGAGGCCGATCTCACCGTGACGCGGACCGGCGACCTCGAGTTCCTCATGATCACATCCGCCGCGTGTCAAATGAGGGACTTCGCTTGGCTGAAGAGCCATATCGGAAGCGCGAGGGCGTGTGCCACCAACGTGACCTCGGGCTATGCGGTGCTCGGCTTGATGGGCCCCCGCTCCCGCGCCTTGCTGTCCGAGCTAACGGCTGCCGACCTATCGAATGAAGGCTTTCCCTTCGCCACGTCGCAAGAGATTGAGCTCGGTTATGCAATCGTGCGCGCAAGCCGGATCACCTATGTCGGCGAACTCGGTTGGGAGCTCTATGTCCCAACGGAGTTCGTCCAGAACGTCTTTGACACACTGGCGGAGGCTGGGAGGCCGCATGGGCTAAGACTTGCGGGCTACCATGCCCTCAACTCGCTGCGAATGGAGGCCGCGTATCGGCATTGGGGCCACGACATCACCGACGAGGATACGCCGTTCCAAGCAGGTCTCGGTTTCGCGGTGGCTTTCGAAAACCGGGACTTCATCGGGCGCGAAGCCCTCCTGCGGAGGCGAGGCTCGATTCCGAAGCGACGCCTCATCCAGTTTGCAATGAGCGACCCCGATGCCATGCTCTACCACAACGAGCCGGTGTGGCGGGACGGACGCCTGGTCGGGCGCATCACCTCCGGGATGTACGGGCACACGGTGCGTCGGGCGCTGGGGATGGGCTATGTCGAGGCGGAGGAAGGAGTCACGAGGCCACTACCGAGCGTGGCCGCTTAAGCTCGGTCGTAAGGCGCAGTTCGGAGTGAGTGCGAGCGTGGGGAATCAAAGGCTGTCGCCCTTGACGGCACTCCTGTGCTTCTGCACATTTGTCACCGTGCAAATCCTCGGACGCGTACGCGATTTGATCCACTGCTGGTTCCTGCGTCCATTGACGCACAGTGAGAGTCAGGCCGTGTTGACGTATATGCGCGCTTGGTGAAGCGCTCTAGGAGTGGCGTTAGCCAGCCGGTCCTGAACGCGTCCCCTCGGAGAATGGTGGGGGTCGTAGAGCCGCAACCCAAGACACTTCTCGAAAGCTCATTTTGGGGCGGCTAGCGACCGCGGCTTGGGTGACATGGTAGCGGCCCAAAGCCGGCACGAGCTGAATCTCATCGAGCGGACATGGGCTATGGACCGTACTTCTTGATCGTGAACGCTCCTATGCATCGCTTGCGCTGCTGTGACATGAACAGCGAGTCTGGACATGCTGCTGCCTCGGCTCGTTGGGACGCGGCAGGGGCATGAAGCGGCGTTGGGAAGCGCATGGGAAGCCGCGAGGGCTCGCCGCACATTTCATCGGAGCCGCCTCACACCGCAGATCGCGCGGTGATGCTGGAGGTACTCGCGTTGTTCGAAGCCAGCGTCGAAGGGCGCGTCCCAAAGGGCAGAAAGGAGCAGCCGGTTGTTGACATCGAGTAGGCTGACGACGGCACGATGTGCGAGGCCCTGAGCAGGGCCGAGTCGCTATTCCGGTGACCGCAAACGGCGTCCAGTATTGGACCAACGCAGCCGCGTCAGCGGCCTGGGCGGTAGAGCGGCTTCCTGCTCGTCCCAAGCTGCGAGTACGAGGCGTTGCGTGCGGCATGGCGAGCACCGGAATTCACGGCGGCTTATGATTTCATCGTTCGGGGCAGCCACAGTGCGAGCTCGGGCCAGAAATAAAGCAGGAAGCACAGGGCCGAGAGCATCAAGGCGTAGGGCACGGAGGCGCGCGTGATCTCGGCGAGACTGGCGTCGCCGGCGATTGACTGAACTGCGAAGAGATTTAGGCCGATGGGAGGAGAGAGCTGCGCGAGCTCGGCCTGGATCACTAAGATGACGCCGAACCAGACATCGTCGAAGCCCATCGCTTTAAGCGTCGGATAGATGACCGGCACGGTCAGGAGCATCATCGAGATGCCTTCCAGCATCGCGCCAAGAGCGACGTAAAGAAAGAACAGGAAGACGAAGAAGGCGAAGGGCGACAGCCCAAGCTCCACTAGCGCGCGCGACAGCCCGCGGCCGATTCCCGCCTGGGTCACAGCGAAGCCGAGTATTTGGCCGTTGATGATGATGATGGAGATCACGCAGGTAACGGCGATGCTGTTCACGCAGGCCGTCCAAAGCGCCGATCGGGTGAGCTCCCGGTAAGCGAGCGCAAAGGCAAAGGAGAGCAGGCAGCCCAAGGCCGCTGCTTCGGTCGGCGTCACGACGCCGAAGTACATCCCCCCGATGATCGCAACGATTAGTCCGCTTAGCGGCATGCACTTCGCAATCGCGACGAGGATCTCGCGGCCCGAATGCGAGGGCAACCGCGGCGGGACCAGAGTAGGATCAAGCCACACGCGGATCGTCACATAGGCCATGAACATCAAGACAGCGATCGCGCCGGGGATGATCGTCGCGACAAAAAGATCGATGGCGGAGGCCTGCACCACTGCACCATAGACGAGCAGGAAGATGCTCGGGGGGATCAGGTTCCCGAGCGCGCCGCCGCCGGTGAGGGTACCAAAGGTGAGCGTGTCGCTGTAGCCCCGGCGCCGCATCTCCGGAAGGGCAACCGTGCCGATCGTTAGGGCCGTCGCGGTCGACGAGCCGCTGATGGCGGAGAAGAGCGCGCAGGCCATGATGTTCGATTGCGACAGGCCGCCCGGGACCCGGTTGAACAGCACGCTCAGGCCCTCGTAGAAGCGAAGCGCGGCGCCGCTCCTGAGGATGATCTCGCCCATGAGCACGAAGAGCGGGATCGATACGAGCGTGAACGAGTTAGTGGTGTTCCAGACCAGGTCGCCGATCGTTGGCCAGAGCAGGGTCCCGCTGAGGAGCGTGATTCCAACGAGGCCGACGAACCCCATAGCGGCGGCCATCGGTACGCCTGCAATGATTATTACCGTCAGCATGGCGATGTAGACGATGAGCGAGGTCGGCCAGCTCATCCGATTTCTCCGATGCCGTAGGTATCGGGATCGTCCTCGGCGCGCCGGGGCCGGAGTCCGGCCAACCGGCGCAGGATTTCTTCTAAATAGGCCAGGCAGAGCAGCCCAAACCCGAGTGGCAGTACTGCCTGGACGAGCACCAGCGGCGTCGCGGTGGGCTGGATTGATCGGGTACCGAACAGGTAGCTGTTCTTTACCAGCGCCCAAGAGGTGTACACGCAGACGCTCGCGACTGCGAAACCGATAATAGCGCCGAACACGCCGAAGAGGTTCTGCACGCGCGGCGACATGCGCTCGATGATGGAGGTCATGGAGAGGTAGCGATCCGACCGTAGGAGATGCACAGCTCCGAGGAGGACCATCCACGTGTAAAGGTAGCCGCTATACTCATCGGCAAGCAAAGTCGAGGAATTGAACAGATACCGCGCTGCGACTTCGACGTTCATCAGCAGCAGAAGCGCCAGCAGCAGAACGACCGAAACCGCCATCGCACCGCTCTCGAGAACGCGGGAGACCACCCCCAGCTGGCGTGCCGCCGATCGAATGAGCCTCCTCATCAGAGCTCCCGCCGCTGTCCCGCGCTACAAGCTCTCCGGGTCGATCCCATAAGCGTCCCGCGCTCCGTCGGGTGTTACGAACCCTTGCGCAAGATCGTCCCTCAGCCGGCCCCGGTCGCGCTGCCGAGGATCACCATACCCCCCGCCCCCGGCTTCGATGGTGGTAAGACGATCGCCGGGCGCGAGCACGTAGCGACCCTTGGGGCTGACCGGCTGGCCGTTGATGGACACCGCGCGGGCGCGCCCCGGCCCGCCGCCGAGAATCCCGGCCGGCGGAAACTCCGTCCGTCCAGCAAGACAAGAGACGGTCAGAGGACCGAGCGAGTCATTGACCATGTCGATGCGCTGACCGAGCCCGCCCCGAAACTCGCCCGCGCCGCCGCTATCTGCGAGGAGTTCCTTCGACGCGATCAGCGTTCCGGTGAGGTTCTCCCAGACCTCGACTGGAGACCCGGTCATGTTGGAAGGGGCGGGAGTTGTTGCGGCGCCATCGATGCCTTTCAGCGCTCCGAAACCGCCGGAGGCGAAGAATATGCTCGACACGCCCTGGCCTTCGCGGTTGCGTCCCTGCACGTTGACCAGGTTCAGCATGCCACTGTCGGCCTGCACTCGCTGCGGTAGCGCCTGTGCCAAGGCGCCAAATATTAGAGGCTCACAAAGTGGCCGATGACGTGCCGTCCGCCCGTCGCCGAGGGAGACACAGCATTAAGAATACAGCCCGGCGGCGCTGTCACGTGGATCGGACGAACCGAGCCCTCATTGTTGGGAATGCGCGGCGTCGTCAAGCACTTCACCGCGTGACACGTCATGGCCCGTGTGTAGCAGAGCGGGACGTTGATTGCCGACGCGACGGCCTCCGAGCTGCCAGCGAAGTCCGCGAACACCTCCCCTTTCCGTATTTCGATTGTGCAGCGCAGATCGAGCGGTGCATCATTGCCCTCGATCCGGATCCCGTGAGCGTAGCGGCCGGCCGGCACGCGCCGCAACTCGTCTCGGATCGCACGTTCCGAAAAGTCGATAATCGCGCTGGCAAGCGGCTGAATGTCCTCGATCCCGTACTCGTCCATTAGGTCGTTGACCATCCGGCCGCCGACGGTGGTGCAATTCACGTTCGCCAGCACGTCGCCGATCGTCTGCTCCGGCACTCGCACGTTGGTCTCGATTAGCCGCCGCACCCACGAGTCGACCTTACCTTGGCGCAGGAATTTCACCGGCGGCAGCCGCAAACCTTCTTCATAAATTTCCCGCGCGGTGGCCGAGAAGCCGATGCCACCGATATCCGGGAGGTGGGTGATGCTCATCACGTATCCGATCAGCCGGCAACCGCGGAAGATCGGTTGCATGACGTTGATGTCAAAGAGGTGCCCTGTGCCAATCCACGGGTCGTTCGTCATCACCACGTCGCCCGGCTCGAGCGTGTCCGGCGGAAAGTCGCCAAGAAGCTGGTGCAGGGTCGCCTGGGCTGTCCCCGTGAAGGAGGGCACACTGTAGGTGCCCTGCGCGAGCGACCGCCCCTCGCGGTCGAACAGCACACAGGAGAGATCGTAGCTCTCCCGGACATTGGTTGAGAAGGACGTGCGCACCAGGGCGGAGACGACCTCGTCGGCAATCGAGATCAGCCGGTCCCACTGAATGCCGAGCGCGACGGGATCGTAGGTCATGACGCGCCCACCTCGATGATGAGATTGAGATGCTCATCGACAGCACCGCGATCACCGCGGCCGACCACGCACGTCGACTCGTGCTCCTCGATGAGCGCTGGGCCGTCGAGGACGTCTCCCGGCTTCATCGCGTAGCGGTTAACGACCTGATAGGCCACATAGCCAAAGGTTTCCGGATCCCAGGCAAGGCGCTCCCGCTCACCCGCGGGTGAGCGCGTGTTCACGACCACGTCGTAGGCCTCGCCGACGGACGGCGCGGGGCCGACACCTTCCGCTTTCCAGTTCACTATCTCGATCGCCCTACCGTCGAAGCACAGGCCGAAGGTCTCGCGGTAGATCCGTTCAAAGGCTGAAAGCAGATCCTCCGTGCCGCTTGCGCCGGCTGCGAGGGGCACCTCGATCTCGTAGCCTTGCCCCTCGTAGCGCATGTCCAGACGGTAGTGGGTCCGGATCTGCTCTGACCGCAGGCCTGCCCGGAGCAGCGTTGCCTCGACCCCGCTGCTGAGCTCCTCGAGCATGCTCAGGCGGTCTGCATCCGCCAGCCCGCGAAGGCTCACCCGGTGCGAGCGGGCGATTTCGAAAGCAAGCGGACTGCTCAGCAGCCCGAAAGCCGACATCACGCCCGCTCCCATGGGACAAACCACGCGCGGAATGCGCAGTTTACGCGCGACGCGCGTCCCGTGCACGGGGCCAGAGCCGCCGAAGATGATCATTGTGCAGCGTCGGTAGTCGACCCCCTGCTCCGACGCGTGCACGCGGAAGGCCCGCGCCACATCTTCGCTGATCACCTCATGAATGCCCCACGCAGCGTGCTCAGTGGAGATGCGGAGAGGTGCGCTGATCTCGCGCTCGATCGCCTGGCGGGCAGCGGCCTGGTCGATCCGCATCTGTCCGCCAAGGAAGGAGCGCGCTCCCAGGAAGCCGAGAACCAGGTTCGCGTCGGTCAGGGTCGGCCGAGTGCCTCCACGACCGTAGCAGGCGGGCCCCGGATCGGCTCCAGCGCTCTTTGGCCCAACCCGGATCACGCCGCGCTCATCTATCGTCGCCAGGCTGCCTCCGCCCGCGCCGATCTCGATCATATCGAGCACGGGGATCTTAACAGGAAAGCCGCTTCCCTTCTTAAACTCGTGCTCGCGCGCAACCTCGAGCTCATAACGCTTGAGCGGCGCCCCATCGCGAACGATGCAGCCCTTCGCCGTAGTGCCTCCCATATCAAAGGACAGGAGGTGATCGCTCCCTATCAATCGTCCGTGCCGCGCGGACATGAGGGCGCCGGCTGCGGGGCCGGATTCGAGCAGCCGCACAGGGAAGCGGCGCGCAAGCTCGGGTGTCAGCGTGCCGCCACTCGAGCTCATGATGTAGATCCGTCCTTGGAATCCGACGCTGCGAAGGCCTTGCTCGAAGCGCTCGAGGTAGCGGTCCACCACGGGCTGGACGTAGGCGTTGATGCAGGTAGTCGTCCAACGAGCGTACTCACGGATGAACGGAAACACCTCCGCCGAGGAGGAGATGGCAAGTTGAGGAAACTGCCGCGCGACGAAGGCGACGACTTTCGCCTCATGGCGCGGGTCTGCATAGGAGTGCAGGAGGCAGATCGCGACCGCTTCAATCTGATGACCCCGGATCGCCTCTTCGAGGAATTCCCCTATGCCGTCGAGCGCGAGAGTCTCGATCTCCGACCCGTCGTAGCGCAGGCGTCCCACCACTTCGAAACGCAAGGCGCGCGGAATGACCGGCTTCGAGAAAACGGATCGTGAGATCGAATAGGTCGTACCGGCGTTCCTGCGCTATCTCGAGCACATCGCGGAATCCGCGAGTGACCAGCATCGCCGCGTTCACCCCCTTACGCTCGATGACTGCGTTTGTGACGAGCGTCGTGCCATGGACCACCGAACCGATGTCGGAGGGGCGTAGCCCCGCGGTTTCCGTCAGCGTCAGGACGCCCTCGACTACAGCCTGCGCCGGGTCGTCAGGGGTCGTGAGGCATTTATAGGTCCGCGCTGACTTTCCCTCGTCATCGAAGAGCACGAAATCGGTGAATGTCCCGCCGATGTCGACGCCAATCCGATACTGGGTCACGATCTTTCCCATCCGTTCAGCGCGCGCCGGATGCCGTCTATCGCCGCGTGCACCTCGCGGTCGCTGAGACCGCGGTAGGTGACGAATCGGATCCTACGCGCCCCAAACGGCAGCGCGAGAACGCCCTCGCGCGCGAGCGCGTCGCATGCTTCGGAGGATCGCGAGCCCCGATTCCCGTCGATCGTCAAAACTACGATGTTCGAGGTGGGAGGGTCGACCCTGAAGCCAGGCAGGTCCTCCAGGGCATTAGCGAGTAGGCGCGCTCGGCGGTGGTCGTGCGAAACATCGCGCCAGGAATCGAGCAGCACGGCCGCCGGCGCAGCGACTACACCACTCGGCCGGATCCCGCCGCCAAGGCGCTGGCGGACGATCACGGCTTCGCGCATGAGTTCACGGGAGCCCGCCAGCATGGCCCCGAGCGGAGCGCCTAACCCTTTGTTCAAGCTGACAGCGACGGTGTCGAAGCTTTCGGTGAGATCGGCCGGCTCGCAGTCAAGCGCGACCGCGGCGTTGAAAACGCGCGCACCATCCAGGTGGCAGTGGATCCCTGCCTTTCGCGCCTCCCTGACGATCCCGCGGGAGTAGGCTTGCGTAAGTGGCGTGCCACCGCTGCGGTTATGCGTGTTCTCCAGGACCAGCACGCCAGTTCTCGGCTTCAGCTCGTCGCCGCTTTCGAACAACTCGAGCCAGCTCTCGATCGGCGGTGCGGGTCCGCCGGGAACGGCTCTCGGCACGAGCCCCGCAAGCGCGGCCGGTCCGCCGGCCTCGGAGGTAACCACATGTGCCAGCTCCTGCGTGAGCAGAACTTCGCCAGGCCGTCCCAGTACCAGCAGCGCAGCCTCATTCGCCATCGAGCAGGTCGGAAACAGCAAGGCGTCTTCCTTGCCGAGCAGCGCGGCAGTGCGTGTCTCGAGCTCGTGCTGCGACGGGTCTTCTCGCAAACCGAACACCGCGGGCCGGCGCACGGCCGCGCACATCGCGTCGATCGCGGCCTCGGTCGGTCGCGAGAGGAGGTCGCTGCGCAGATCGATGACGGGAGCGAAGCTCATGAACAGCTTGCGAAGTCACGCGCCAGCGATGCGAGCACGAGAGGGCTCGCCTTGTTCTCTTCCGTCTCGCGTTCTCTATGAGCTTGCGCCGCAGGCCGCCATCGCTCGCTCGAGTAGCGTGCGGCCAATCGAACCGTGTTTCGTCGCCCATTCGTCCCACATCGGCCGCAGCATCGCACGGGCCTTCTCGCGATCTTCCGATTTCGGCTCGACCAGCGTTACCTTGTTCGCGGCGAGATTCTTGCGCGCTTCCTCGTCTCCCTCGCGCGACATTGCCGCGTACTTTGCGGTCCAATCCTGCGTCTTCTTCAGCAGGGTGTCCCGGAGATCTGCGGGCAGCTTCGCCAGCTCAGCTTCGTTGATCATCATGACTTGATGACCCATCGTGACGTTAGCCAAATACCCCGTCTTGACGATCTCGTATGCCCGCCAATCGTTGGCTGAGAGCGCCGAAGTGATAGCACCGTCAATCACCCGCCGCTCGAGCGCGG
>JAJFBI010000105.1 GCA_020697385.1 Microvirga sp.
GGTCTCGCCGAGGATCATGGACGGGATCGAGAGCGTCGCTGAGGCGATCAGGTGGCTCATGAAGTTGGGGATGAGGTGGCGTGCGATCACGCGCTGCTTGGAGGCACCCATCAACTCCGCGGCCTTCACGAAATCCTCCTCCCGCAGGGAAAGCAGCTTGGAGCGCACGGCGCGGGCCAGACCCGGCCAGTCGAGCAGGCCGAGAATGATGGTGATGCCGAAGAACACGAGGATCGGGCTCCAGTTCGGCGGCAGGGCAGCCGAGAGCGCGAGCCACAGGGGCAACTCCGGCAGGGAGCGCAGGATCTCGATCGTGCGCTGGATCACGTGATCGACCCAGCCGCCGAGATAGCCGGCCAGTCCGCCGAAGAAGAGGCCCAGCGTGAACGAGACCGCGATGCCGACGATGCCGATGGTGAGCGAGATGCGCGCGCCGTAGATGATGCGCGAGAGCAGGTCGCGGCCGAGACGGTCCGTCCCGAGCAGGAACATCGTGCCGTTCTCGGGCGGGCAGACCAAGTGGAAATTGGTCTGCCACATACCCCAGAATTCATAGTCGTCCCCGCGGCAGAAGAAGCGGATCGACTGCGGCCGTGAGGTGTCGACCGTGTAGACGCGGCGGAAATTCTCCAGGTCGAAGCTGTAGGTATAGGGATAGACGAAGGGAGCCATGAGGCGTCCCTCGTGCATCAGGTGAATCCCTTGCGGCGGCGCATAGAGGAAGTCGCCATTCCGTTTGGTCTGGTTGTAGGGCGCGATCACCTCGACAAAGGGCACGATGGCATAGAAGGCGAGGAGCACGAAGGCGGCGGCGAGCGCCACCTTGTGCCGCCGGAACTTCCACCACATCAGCTGCCATGACGAGGCGCGGTAGAAGCTCTCGCTCTGCGCACCCACAGGCTCCGTGGCGCCCGGATCGAAGGGCGCGGGATCGACATAGTGTCGCTTCGACGTGATGGCCGTGTTCATCGTGCGCCTCCCATGCGGATGCGCGGGTCGAGCCACGCCAGAAGGAGGTCGGAGACCAGCATGCCCACGACGGTGAGCACGGCGACGAACATGAGGATGAAGCCTGCCAGGAACTGATCCTGGCTCTTCAGCGCACTGAGCAGGATCGGACCGACCGTCGGCAGGCTCAGGACCAGCGACACCAGCACCGAGCCGGAGACAAGCTGCGGCAGGAGATTGCCGATATCGGCGATGAAGGGGTTGAGCGACATGCGGAACGGATATTTCAGCAGGGCCTTGGTCGGGCCGAGACCCTTCGCCTTCGCGGTCACGTAATACTGCTTGCCCAGCTCGTCGAGAAGGTTTGCGCGCATGCGCCGGATCATCGCGGCGGTTCCGCCGAGCCCGATCACCACCGTGGGAACCACGAGATGCGAGAGGAGGGACTGGACCTTGGCCCAGGTCCACGATTCGCCTGCATATTGCGGATCGTACAGCCCGCCGATGGAGATGCCGAACCAGCGGTTCATGTAATAGAGCAGGATCAGCGCGAGCAGGAAGCTCGGGGTCGCAAGGCCGATATAGCCGATGAAGGTGGCGATGTAGTCACCAACGGAATATTGCCGCGTGGCCGAATAGATCGCGATCGGAATCGCGATCAGGTGGATGAAGATCACCACGGCGAAGTTGACGAGAAGCGTCAGCCACAGGGCATCGCCCACCACGTCCACGACGGGCTTGTCGTATTCGAAGGACCAGCCCCAGTCTCCCTGCAGCAGACCGGAAAAACCGTTCGGGCCCGGCATCACGCCGAGCCACACAAGGTATTGCTGCCAGGCCGGCTTATCGAGGCCGTATTGTCGGATGAGGAATTCGGCCTTGGCGATGGACGCGGATTCGCCCTGCGCCCGCAGCTCGGCGATCTGGTTGGTCAGAAAGTCCCCCGGCGGCAGCTTGATGATGAAGAACACCAGGGCCGAAATGATCAGCAGGGTCACCGCCATGGTGGCGGTGCGACGCAACAGGAAGCGGATCATCGGCGGGCCTCTTTGCCGGCGGCTTTGTTCCAGTGGATCTCATCCAGCCGGTAGATCCCGAGCATCGCGGTCGGCTCCCAGCTGTAAAGCGCCTTGGCGGGCAAACCCTGGAGGCCGTGTCTGACGACGATGGGCTGCAGGGCGCCGGCGATGGTGCCGATGGTCCACTGGTTCTCGACATGGTTCTTCAGCATCTCGTGCCAAGCCGCCCTTTGCACCACCCGGTTTCCGGTGTTCATCCAGGTCTCGTAGGACTTGAGAAGGTGCTGCGCCTCCGGAATGTCGACCGACTCTCCCATCTTGCCCTTGGTCTCGATGTACTGTCCCCATTTCGGCCAGGCATAGTTGTCCTGGCGCATGGGAGCGAGCTCGGTGGGCGGCATGAGGGCGGTGGGGATCGCGTTGTCGAGGCCGGGGGCTGCCACCATTACGGTAAGGCCCGCGTAGGAGCGGTTGCGCAGTACCGTCCGGTCCTGGGGCTTCACGAAGAGCCGTACGCCGATTTCGCGCCAGAATTCGCCGATGAGGGTAAGCCCATCCACCACGAGACTGCTCTCGCCATCGGTCTCGACGATGATCTCCAGCTCGCGCCCATCGGGCAGCAGGCGGATGCCTGCGCCGTTGCGCTTCGTCAGGCCGATCTCGTCGAGCAGGCGGGAGGCCTGGCCGGGATCGTAGGCCGCGTGCTGCGTGCGTAGCTCCGGCATGAAGAGCGGGCTCTCGGCCACGATGGTGTTGTTGCCCTCGATGCCGAGCCCGAAGAGCAGCGCATTGTTAAGCGTCTTGCGATCGATTCCGAGCGACAGGGCGCGGCGGAAGCGGACATCCCGGTTGAGCTGACGCCAGACCGGATCCACCGTGTTGAGATTGGGATAGAGCGCGAGTTCCGTGCCGCGCGCATAGGGCCAGAGCAGGGTCGTGTAGCCCTTCGCTTTCTCGCCCTGCTTCAGCACGGGAATGTCGCCCATGTTCAGGCCGCGAAACAGCAGGTCTTCTTCGCCCGCATTGGCCTTGGCGGCGAAAAGTCCGCTGGCGGACACGTCCATGATGATCCGGTCGACGTAAGGCAGCTGCTGCCCCTGAGCGTCGATGCGGTGATAGTAGGGATTGCGCTCGAAGATGAAGCGGTTGGCCGGTGCCGCATTCATGACGCGCCACGGCATGAGGGTCGGCAGAGCCGGATTGGTCTGCTCCTTCATGTCGTCCATGCGGTTGTGGAGCGCCGCCCAGGATTTCAGCTTCTGCTGCTTGGCCTTGTCCTCGAGGGAGGCCTTGTCGGCATACTTGGCATGGAACTGCTTCAGATAGGCGGAGGCCCGGTAGATGCCGGGATCGAGCGGACCTGCGAGCTGCGGCAGGAAACGCGGGTTGGGCTTATCCCAGGTGTAGCGGACGGTACGTTCGTCGATCACCTCGAAGCGGGGCGGCTTCCCGTCCACCAGCATGAACTCGGGCGGACCGGCGGGCGAGAGATCGAGGTTGTGCGCCACATCCTCCCAGTAATAGCGGAAGTCCTCCGCCGTGAAGGGCGAGCCGTCCGACCAGCGATGGCCGGCACGCAGGGTGAAGGTGAAGACCCGGTCGTCCTCGTTATCAAGCTTTTCCAGGAGGTCGGGCTGGAGATCCAGGTTCCGGTCGTAGCCCACGAGGCGCGTATAGGTGAAGGTCGAAATATAGCGGATGTCGCGCGGCCGTGGCACGAGGGTGACGATGTCGCCGCCGTACTGGCCGGAGGAGCCGACCACGATGGGCGTCTTCGGCAGCCGTTCGGCCATCGGCGGCAGCTTCTTGTCCTGCGGCAGGTCGGCGAAGAAGGGTGGTTCCTTGTGGTCCTGACCCGAGGCCGGCAGGGTCAGGGATCCGAGGGCCAGGGCCATGACGAGCGTGGTCTTGCGGATAGTGAGCATCATGCAGCCTCCCGGGCTGGCAGGCGCCCCATGCGGACCTTATGGCCGGGCTCTATTTCCTTCATCACCCCGAACTCGCCCGGCTCGATGCGGAAGGGCTCCGGCCATGCGGAGGGCTGGGAGAAGCCACCCGTGCGCAGCTTGGTGAAATCGAGGGGCCGGTCGATATCCGGGTCCGGCACGGCCGCGAGCAGTGCCTGAGTATAGGGGTGAACCGGATTGCGGAACAGGGACGATTTCGGAGCCTCCTCGACGATGTAACCCCGGCACATCACCGCGATGGTGTCGGCTATGTAATCGACCACGGCGAGGTTGTGCGACACGAAGAGGTAGGAGAGGCCGAGCGCCGATTGCAGGTCCTTGAGCAGGTTCAGGACCTGTGCCTGGACGGAAACGTCGAGAGCGGAGACCGGCTCGTCGCAGAGCAGGACGCGCGGTTCGAGCGCCAGCGCCCGCGCGATCCCAAGGCGCTGGCGCTGGCCGCCGGAGAAGGAATGCGGGTAGCGCCGCAGCGCCCCTTGATCGAGCCCCACCATCTCGAGAAGATGCTTCACGCGCTCGTAGCGCTCGTCCGAGGTGCCGATGTCATGGATGCGTAAGGGTTCGGTCAGAAGCTCGTAGACCGTCATGCGCGGGTTGAGGGACGAGAACGGGTCCTGGAAGATGAACTGCACCGAACGGCGATAGGTGGTCAGCGCCTCGCCTTCGAGCTTATGGACGTCCTTGGGGCCGGAGCCGTCGTCGAACAGGACCTTCCCGGAATTGGGCGTGATCGCCCGCATGATCATCTTGGACACGGTGGTCTTGCCGCAGCCGGATTCGCCGACGAGCCCCAAAGTTTTACCGGCCGGAAGCGACAGGTCCACCTCGCTGACGGCGCGGATCTCCCGCGCCTTGCCGGAGAACCATCCGGATCGCAGCGAGAATGACTTCGTGAGGTGCTCCACCTTCAGGATCGGGCCTGCCGGCTGAACGCGCTGCGGTGCATCGATGCTTGCGAGGCTCGCGCTCTTCACCTCACGGATCGGCGTCAGGCGCTCGTCCTCCGCCATGGCGAAGCGCGGCACCGCGCGCATGAGGGCCTGGAGATAGGGATGCTGGGCATTGCGGAAGATATCCTCCCGCGAGCCGGCCTCCATGATCCGCCCGCGGTACATGACCACGACCTCGTCGGCCACATTGGCCACCACGCCGAGATCGTGGGTAATGAGGAGCACCGACATGCCCGTTTCGACCTGCAATTCCTTGATGAGGTCGAGGATTTGCGCCTGCGTCGTGACGTCGAGCGCCGTGGTTGGCTCGTCGGCGATGAGAAGGGCCGGGCGCGTGATGAGCGCCATGGCGATCATGGCGCGCTGGCGAAGGCCGCCGGAGAGTTCGAACGGGTAGGTCTTCAGCGCCCGCTTCGGGTCGGGAAAGCCGACCCTCTCGAGCACGTCCATGGTCCGCTGGTTCGCCGTCGCCTGGTCCACGTCGGCGTGGATCATCAGCGCCTCGGAGATCTGGTCGCCGATGGTGTGGAGCGGCGACAGGGAGGTCATCGGCTCCTGGAAGATCATGGCGATGCGTCCGCCGCGCAGGCTGTGCATGGCGTCGCTCTCAGCCGGCAGCGCCGCTATATCGATGCTTCCCCCGTTCGAGGGATCGTTGAAGAGAAGAGAACCGTTCGTGATCCTGGCCTTCTTCGACAGGATCTGGAGGATGGCCTGCGCGGTCACCGACTTGCCTGAACCGGACTCGCCGACAAGCGCCACCGTCTTGCCCTTCGGGATGTCAAACGTCAGTCCATCGACAGCTCGGAAATTTCCGGCATCGGTGCTGAAGTCGACTGTCAGTTGGCGAACCGACAGGATAGGCGCTTCCATATGCTCCTCCAAGCCTACGAGCATAACGCTTCAGATCCCATTAGATCGCAAATGTGACGCTGTTTCCATTCCGAAACACGCATCCGGCGGTGGGAAATAGATGTCGCGCTCGGCGAGGTGCGCGATAAGCCTTTCGGATAACGTCCATATGACTTCGTCATGAACGAGGTGATGGGTCAGGAGGCCAATGGGTTCATCCCGGTCGGCCTCGCCAATGACGCGCCGCTCGATAGCTCCTGCGAGGCCGGCAAGGAGCTGCTCGGGCGCAACCGCACTGCGGGTGCCACGCCAGTCGATGGGATCCACATGGGTGTTGATCTGGAGAAGGCCTGGGGCGGGGGAGGCGATGCCTCGATCCGTGAACGTGGACAATGCCCTGAACCCCAGGCGCGGCAGGTTCGGGATCAGCTCTTTTGAGATCCGGTTCCAAGGCGGCACGAAGACCGGCAGCAGCTTCGCTCCCAAGATCCGGTGTGCCACCTGCAGAGCATGCTCTGCTTCCGCCGACATGGTTTGCACCGGGCGATGGGCGCCGAACTCCGCTTTCTTGGCCCGCGGAGGGGCATGGTTGGCGTGGCTCCAGCCATGCACGAGGGCAAAAGCCGAGCTTTCATCCGCCAAGCGCAAGGCCAGGGAGGCTTGAAGGTCGCGCGGTATGACGGCGAGGCCGATCCCGGCATTGTACCGGCGGGCCAGCGTGAGAAGGCGGTCGAGGGCAGGGGGGGCGGCCACCGCATCGTCATCCCGCCACCAGAAGCGAACCGGGCAGCCGCGATCCCGTGCCCGCTCCAGCGCGGCATTCAGAGGCGACCAGTCGATGATCGGATGCAGGGCAGGCCTGGACAGGACCAGGCTTTCCGCGATGGCAACGCTTTGCTGCGCGCCGTCGATAGCTATAACCGGTGGCGAGGACGCGGGCTGTGACAGTCCCTGGCGGATCGCTTCCGCCAAGCGTAATCCGGACAATTCAGCCTCTGGGAGGATTGCGGTAAGGCCCATGCCTTTCAGGCGTTCGGCTCGCAGGCGCTGCTCCGTCTCGTGACCGGCCTCGAAGGGAACGAGAACCGACCGCACGCCGCAGCGCAGGAGGTCCACAACGGTGTTGTAGCCGGCTTGACTGACGGAGATTTCGGCGCCGGCGAGCAACGCCCGAAAATCGGGCCTTGCCCGTTCGATGACGGCATGGGCCGGAGCGCTGTCTTGGAGCGTTTGGAAGTCTGCTTCCGATACGCCTCGCCCGATGAGGATGCGCCAAGGGCAATCAATGATGATGTGCGCGGCGTCGAGTGCAGCACGGTAGAGCGGCAGGCTCGCGGCGCTCGATCCGCCCGAGATCACGATGCCATGCTTATGACCTTGGGGAACTGGATCCTCGTTCTCGTCCACATAGCCCGTGTAGCGGATAAGCGGCCTGACCCTCTCAACCATCGGCCATGAGGCTTCCAGGGGCACGAGGTCGGGATCGCCATGGACGAGAACGGCATCGTAATGGCGAAGAATTCGCTCATGCGCCTGCGCGATGCGCTCGGGCTTCGCCGGAGCCACGAGAATGTCACGGATCGAGCATAGGACGAGCGTGCGCGGGTTCAGGGCATGGGCAGCCTCAAGCAGCGCCATGAACTCGCCCGCCAGCGCACGGCGACCGAACGGGAAGAGTTCGGTGATCAGGATATCGGGCCGGGTGCTGCGGAGCGTATCGAGCAGGATCGTTTGGCGCTCTTCGAGATAGGTCGCATCGACCGGCCGAAAGCTCTCGTCGAGAAGTGTCTTGAAATCGGTCCCGATCGTACGTGCCGGCGGCAGTTGAACCAAATCCGCTCCGCCGAGATCCGCCAGACGGGCAGGGGTTCCTCCCGATACGAGAATCGTCTCGTGTCCCTTACCGGCGAAGGCACGCGCCAGAGCTGCGGCCCGCGTCAGGTGGCCTGCGCCCAGCAGATGCGTGACGGCGATGAGAACGCGCAATGTCATGCTCCCGCTCCAGCCGTGAGCGGTTCGATTGCATGGCGCAAGCGCAAAGCGGCATGATCGAGATCGCGCTCCTGCCGCACGAAGCGCATGGCATTGGCACCAAAGTTTCGGAGCCGATCCCGATCCTGCAGGAGCGTACTCAGCGCATCGGCAAAAGCCGCAATGTCGTCCGGCCGTGTCAGCACGCCGGTTTCGCCATGCTTGACCACGCTGGCGACACCGCCATAAGCACCTGCGAGCACAGGACAGCCCATGGCCTGAGCCTCCAGCAGCACCATACCATAGGCCTCATTGACGGCGGGCCAGACGAAGAGGTCGGCGTTTTCATAGAGCGTTTTCAGATCGGCCCGGTTCTCGATCCGGCCGTGATAATGCACCCGGTCGGCGAAGGGTGAGAA
>JAJFBI010000106.1 GCA_020697385.1 Microvirga sp.
CTCGACGAGGTGGCGGCCGACATCCGCGCCCGTCACGGCACCAAGATGCGGGTTGCGACGAAATACGTGAACCTCACCCGCCGCTTCTTCGCCGAGAAAGGCGTGTCCGACTACCGGATCGTCGAGAGTCTTGGCGCCACGGAAGGCGCGCCGGGCGCGGGCTCGGCGGAGCTGATCGTGGACATCACTACGACCGGCGCGACGCTTGCGGCCAATGCCCTGAAGATCCTCGACGATGGGGTGATGCTGCGCTCCGAGGCCAATCTCGTGGCCTCCGCCCGGGCGCTCTGGACCGACCGGGCCAAGGCCGCCGCCACGGCCGTGCTGACGCGCATCGCCGCCGAGGAGGAAGCGCGCACGAGCCGCGAGGTTCGGGCCAGCCTCGACCCGGCGAAAGCCTCGGCGCTCCTGCCGCTGGCGAGGGAGCATGGCGCCACCCTCCCCTACGGCAACGCCTTGGGGCGCGAGATCGTGCTGCATTGCCGCACCGCGAACGTGTTCGAGATCGTCACGGCCCTGCAGGGTCTCGGCGCCCAGGACATCTCCGTCCGGGCCTTCGATTATCTGTTCCGCCCCACCAATGCCCTCACCGAGCGCCTCCTGGGGCGGATTAGTTAGGTGCGATTTCTCACGCGAGGATAGGACAACATTGCCGCTGAATCACCTTGGGCGTTGCCTCAAAGCCCAAGGCCCCTTATGGTCCGGGCGTTTTTCCGATGTAGAGGTTCCGATGAACGCGCTTCGACTTGCGACATGCTTGGTGGCACTGGCCGCCGCCTCGGGAGCTCATGCCCAGTCGGCAGCCGCAACCCTCGGCCGCCCAGTTGGCCCGACGCGCCAGGTGGACACCAAGGTTCCGCAGCCCGGCCAGACCGGCAAGATCTTCCCGCTTAACTCCTCCTGGGTGGCGGTCAGCCTGAACGGCAAGCCCTTCACCGGCGAGCGTCCGAGCTTCAGGCTCGACGACCAGATGCGCGCCACCGGCTTTTCCGGCTGCAACACCTACGCGACCGCAGCCTATCCGCTGCGTGAGCAGGCCCTGGCTGTCGGCCCCTTCGCCCTGACGAAGAAGAGCTGCGACAAGTCTGCCATGGCCATCGAGCAGTCCTTCCTGGTGGCCCTCCGCTCCTCGGGCAAGTGGGACATTCAGGGCCGCAACCTGATCATCCGCACCCAGAATGGTGGTGAGTTGCGCTTCGAACGCTCTCTCTGAGCTCTCCGCTGAGTTTGAATGAGAAGGCCGGCTCGAAGCCGGCCTTTTTCGTTTGCGCACGGAGAGGGTCGTCATCCCGGATCGATTGCGCCGTCCAGGATGGTGCTCTGAGCTACTCTGCAGGCTCGGCCTGACGCAGGTCGACGGGGGTGGAAAGGCCGCTCTCCGTCTTCTTCATGTCGATGCGCCGGTCATGATACGCCGCCAGCGTCGAGCGATGACCGATGGAGACGACTGTGGTCTGCGGCAGCTCCTCCTTGATGATGCGGTAAATCTCCGCCTCGGTGGGCTCGTCGAGGGCAGCCGTCGCCTCGTCCAGGAACAGCCAGTCGGGCTTGGTCAGAAGCGCACGAGCGACCGCGAGGCGCTGCTGCTCGCCGAGTGACAGGGTCTGGGCCCAGGCCCGCTCCTCGTCGAGGCGCTCCGCGATCTGGGGAAGCTTGGCGGTGCGCAGGGCCTCGGCGAGTTGGGCGTCGTCGTAAGCGTCGGCCTTGCCCGGATAGGTAACCGCATCGCGCAGGGTGCCGATGGGAATGTAGGGCCGTTGCGGAAGGAGCATCATGGTCTGCCCCTCCGGCACCAGAACCTCGCCTTGGCCGAAGGGCCAAATCCCGGCGATGGCGCGGAACAGCGTGGACTTGCCCGAGCCCGACGGGCCGGTCATGAGCGTGCGCTCGCCGGGACGGAAGGTGAGCGCGTCCGTGTGCAGCAGGGCGCTGCCGTCGGGCAGACGCACGTCCAGATTCTGCAGACGCAAGTCGCGGCCGGGCGCTTCCGTGATCGCAAGCTTGCTCTCGCCGCCGACCCGCTGCGCCGACGCGATGGCGCCCTCGAAAGTGGTGAGGCGGTCGAGCACAGCCTTGTAATCGGCGAGCGTCGTATAGATCGTGATGAAATAGGTGAGCGCAGACTCCACCCGTGAGAAGGCCCCGACCACCTGCTGCATCTGGCCGAGCGAAATCCTGCCGATGAAGTAGTAGGGCGCCGTGAGGATATAGGGCACCACCACGTTGGCCTGGAAATAGGACGAGGTGAAGGTGTTGAGCTTGATGAGGCGGACCACGATCCGCATGTAGTTGTCGACGATCTGGCCGAAGCGCCGGGCCAGGCCTTCGCGCTCGGCCGGCTCGCCGGATAGAAGCGCCACCTGCTCGGTGTATTCGCGCAGGCGCGCCAGGGAAAAGCGATAATTCGCCTCCACCCGCTCCTGCTCGAAGTTGAGCCCGATGAGCGGTCGACCGATGAGATGCGTCACCCAGGTGCCGAGGATGGCATAGCCGGCGCAGACCCAGACCAGCAGTCCCGGCACTTCGACATTTGTGCCCGGAAAGGTGAAGCCCGCCGAGATCGTCCAGAGGATCGCCACGAAGGATACAAGGGTCGCCGCCTGGTTCATCAGGCCGATGGAAAGCGAGTACGTGCTCTCCACGAATTTGCGCAGATCTTCCGAGATGCGCTGGTCAGGGTTGTCCGCGCCGCGACCGAGGAGCTGCATCCGGTAATGCGCGCCGTTCCCGAGCCACTCGCCGACGTAATAGGTGTTCAGGTAGGCGCGCCAGCGGATGGTAAGCACGTTCTGGAGCAGCACCTCGGTGAGCGCAATGGCCACGAACACGGCTGCAAGCGGCGTGAAGATCACGAAGAGCTGGTACCAGAAGGCCGCGGCGTCCTTGGTCTCGAGCGCATTGAACATATCGCGCGAGAAGAAGCTGAGGCGGACATTCAGGGCCACCTGCGCCAGGTTGATCGCAATGAGGGCTCCGATGAACCAGGTTCCGATCGTGCCCTCACGCGCCCGCACCATACCGATGAAGGGAATGTGAATGAGGCTGTCCGCCCGGGAGTTGAGATAGCGGTCCGTGATGCGGCAGACGGTGCGCACCACTGGCACATAGGCAAGTCCGAAGATGAGTGCACCGAACGCCGTTGCGCCGAGGGCAGCCGAAGGCGGCGGCACGTAGCCCGTGTAGTCGCCCGTGATCATACCGGCCCGTGCCCCGAGGATCAGTGCCACGAGCACCAGATGCGTGGCCGAGAGCATCACGAGGAAGATGCGCAGGAACTTCGGGATCTCGCGCCCGATGAACATTACCCCGGCCAGGGCCAGGGTCGAGAGAGGCAGATAGAAAGGAACCGCGACCGCTCCTGATAAGGAGGCCGCGAGAACGCCCAAGCCTATAAGTGCCAGCGCAAGGCTCGCCTTGATCATACGCATCTCCTGCCAGGGTCCCTGCCCGGCTCTTAAAAACTCAAGGCAGCCGGATCAATGGCGCTTGTGGCGAAAGAAAGGAGGAACTTCCTCTTGGGGCAAGCGATAGCAGCCTTGTGACAACAGCGACAGGCTCCTAAATCACGTACAACGTTCTTCAAAACAGATTGTCCTTTTTAAAGAACGAAAACGTTGACATAGAGAACGTAATGGCTCATGTGTCGGATCGTCCCCAAGCGAAAGTTTTCAAAGGCGAGTTTATGAACGCCCCTCTTGGCTATATCGGCGACACGCCGGCGCAGCGCCTGATTCCGGCTCAGCCCATCGTGCGTCTGGAAAAGGTCTCGAAGACCTTCCCCGGCCGTGACGGCCAGCCCGTGACGGCTTTGCGCGAGACAGATCTCGCGGTGCCGCAGGGCTCCATCCTCGGCGTGATCGGCCGCTCCGGCGCCGGCAAGTCGACCCTGATCCGCCTCGTCAACGGTCTGGAGAAGCCCAGTTCCGGCAAGGTGATCGTGGACGGGGCCGACATCGCGGCCCTGCCCGAGGCAGCCCTGCGCCATGCGCGGCGCTCCATCGGCATGATCTTCCAGCACTTCAACCTGCTCTCCTCCCGTACGGCCGCCCAGAACATCGCCCTGCCCCTGGAAGTAGCAGGGTTCGACAAGACGGAGATCCGGACGCGGGTTGAGGAGCTTCTCGCCTTGGTCGGGCTCTCCGACAAGCGCAACCGTTATCCGTCCGAGCTCTCCGGTGGCCAGAAGCAGCGCGTCGGCATTGCCCGCGCGCTCGCCACCAAGCCCAAGGTTCTGCTCTCCGACGAAGCAACTTCGGCTCTCGACCCGGAGACCACACGGTCGATCCTCGACCTGCTCGGGCGCATCAATGACGAACTCGGCCTCACCATCCTGCTCATCACCCACGAGATGGCGGTGATCCGCAACATCGCCCGCGAGGTCGCAGTGATCGAAGGCGGACGCATCGTCGAGCAGGGCGACGTGTTCGATGTCTTCACCCGGCCGCGGCACGAGGTGACCCGCTCCTTCCTGGCCGCCGAATCCGGCCGCGCACTTCCGCCCTATGTGGCGAGCCGCCTGCAGGCCGATGCGACACCCGGAAGCCAGGCGGTGATCCGCATCGGCTTCCGCGGGCCCCATGCCACCGATCCGGTTCTCGCGCGGCTTGCCCGCGATCTCAACATCGAAGCCAACATCCTGTCCGGCTCGGTTGACGAGATCGCAGGACGCCCCTTCGGCACCCTGGTCGTCGGCGTGCCGGAAGCGTCGGTTTCCATCACCCTCGATTTCCTGAAGAAGCACGGTCTCGACACGGAGGTCCTCGGCTATGTCGCCTGAGATGATCAACCTTATCGCCGCATCCACCGGCGAAACACTCTACATGGTTGCGGTCTCGGCTCTGATCGCAACCCTCTTTGGGTTGCCGCTCGGCGTCTATCTTGCCACGTCTGGCAAGGGCGAGTTGTTCGCCGCTCCCTGGGTCAACCGCGTGCTCGGCGTCGTGGTCAACGCCACGCGTTCGACGCCCTTCATCATCCTGGTGGTGGCGATCATTCCCTTCACGCGCCTGATCGCCGGCACCTCCATCGGCACCAATGCGGCCATCGTGCCGCTGACTATTGCCGCTACGCCGTTCATCGCGCGCCTCATCGAAGGCGCGATCCGCGAGGTGGATCAGGGGCTGATCGAGGCGGCGCGCGCCTTTGGCGCAACCCCGCTGCAGATCGTGCTTAAAGTGCTTATCCCGGAGGCTCTTCCCGGCATTGTGCTCGGCCTGACGCTCGCCATCGTGTCTCTCCTCGGCTTCTCGGCCATGGTGGGAGCGGTTGGCGGCGGCGGCCTGGGGGACCTCGGCATCCGCTACGGCTACCAGCGCTTCATGCCCGAGATGATGCTCGCCGTGGTGGTTGTCCTCATCGTCCTCGTCCAGGCGGTGCAGAGCATCGGCGACCGCCTCGCCCGCCGCCTGAACAAGCGCATTCGCCACGCCTGATTTCGATAAAACATCGCACAAGGAGTAACACGATGTCCCTGAAGAACCTGGGCCTTGCCGCCCTCTTCTCGCTCGCCGCCCTGCCGGCCCTCGCGCAGACCCAGACGCTGCGCATCGGCGTCACGCCCGGCCCGCACGCGCAGATCCTCGAAGCCGTGAAGCCCATCGCGGCGCAGAAGGGCCTCGACATCAAGATCGTCGAGTTCTCCGACTATGTGGTGCCGAACGAGGCTCTGTCCTCCGGCGAGCTCGAGGCGAACTCGTTCCAGCACCAGCCGTATCTGGACAACCAGAAGGAGACGCGCGGCTACAAGATCGAGACCGTCGCGCAGACCGTGAACTTTCCGATCGGCATCTATTCGAAGAAGCATAAATCCTTCGATGCGCTGCCGAACGGTGCGAGCATCGCCATCCCGAACGATCCCACCAATGGCGGACGCGCGCTTCTGCTCCTCCAGGACAAGGGAGTGATCAAGCTGAAGGACGGCGTGGGCTTCAAGCCGACGATTCTCGACGTCACCGAGAACACCAAGAAGCTGAAGTTCACCGAGATCGACGCAGCCCAGGCACCCCGTGTGCTCGACGACGTGGATGCCGCCGTCATCAACACCAACTACGCCACGCAGGCCGGTCTCGACCCTGTCAAGGACGCCCTTACCCGCGAGAACCCGAAGGGCCCCTACGTCAACATCATTGCCGTGCGCGCCCAGGACAAGGACAAGCCATGGGTGAAGAGCCTCGTCGAAGCCTATCGCTCGCCCGAGGTAAAGAAGTTCGTGGAAGAGAAGTTCAAGGGCGCAGTGCTCGCCAGCTGGTAAGCACTGGCTGCCTCACGACTCTACAGAAGGCCGGGCCGTTTGCCCGGCCTTTCTCGTTCTTCCTCTGATCTGCCGCACCAATCTTGACAAAGAAGTCGGCTAAGCTTCCCAATCGCACGGTCTCTCACGATCATCGGACCAGCCATGAAGGCTGGCCATCAGGAGGAAACCGCATGCGACTTTCAATGATGGGACTTGCCCTCACCTCAGCCCTGTGCGCCGCGCCGCTTGCCGCACAGGCGCAGACCCCTCTCACCATCTACTGCTCCATTCTCGAGGAGCAGTGCCGCGTGGGCGTTTCAGCTTTCGAGAAGGCGACCGGTGCCAAGGCCACGATGGTGCGCAAGAGCACCGGCGAGACCCTGGCGCAGATCAGGGCCGAGGCCTCCAACCCGCGCGCCGACGTGTGGTGGGGCGGTCCCGGCGATTCCCATATTCAGGCGGCCGAGGAAGGTCTGACGGTCGAGTACAAGTCGCCGAAGATTTCCGAACTGCACGACTGGGCCCAGCGCTTTGCCGAGCAGGCGAAGTACCGCGCGACTGGCACCTATCTCGGGGCTCTCGGCATCGGCTACAATACGAAGGTTCTCGAGAGCCGCGGCCTGCCGGAGCCGAAATGCTGGGCGGACCTGCTCGATCCGAAATACCGCGACGAGGTGCAGGTGTCGGACCCGAACTCCTCAGGCACGGCCTACGTGTTCCTCGCGTCCCTCGTGCAGCTCATGGGCGAGGACAAGGCTTTCGAGTACATGAAGGGCCTGCACAAGAACATCAATCAATACACCAAGTCGGGCGCCGCTCCCGTGAAGGCCGTGGCGCTGGGAGAGACCGGCATCGCCATCGCGTTCATGCACGACATGGTGACGATGATTGCCGACGGCGCACCTGTGAAAACTCTCGCGCCCTGCGAAGGAACGGGCTACGAGACCGGCTCCATCTCGCTCGTGAAGGGCGGCAGGAATACGGAGATGGCGCAGAAGTTCGTGGACTGGGCGCTCTCGGCGGAAGCGCAGAAGCTCGTCGGGGCCGACATGAAGATCTACTCCATCGCGTCGAACAAGAGCGCGCCCGTCTCGCCGGATGCACCGAAGCTCTCCGAGATGAAACTGATCAACTACGACACCGCCAAATATGGCTCGGTGGCTGAGCGCACGCGCCTGCTCAAGAAGTGGGACGCCGAGGTCAAGTCGGCGCCGAGATAGACTCTAAAGGATCGTGTCTCAAAACAAGGCCGGGTGAAGAGCCCGGCCTTTTTTGCGATATCACTTCTGCCGTGGCTCCTTCAGGTTCTCTCCGGCCGTTACGAGGCGCCCCGCCCTTTTGGCTTTCACAGCTTCGAGCAGCGTCCAGGCGGCGTTGCGCACCTCGTCCTGTATGGCCTCGTCCTGGTCGAGTTCCTCGTGGCTCGTGGCGTAGGGCTTCCAGTAGCCGATATAGCGATCAAGCTCCGCGGCACTGCCCGCCGGGATCAGATCCATGGCCCGCAGCCAATCAGACAGGCTGCGCCGAACATCGCCCGCGCCCTCCGTGTCGCCGTGGACGATGACGGAGAACAGCCGGCCTTCGAGGTGCTTGGGATAATCCCAACCCTTGAGCTCCAAACTCTTGGCGATGTCGGTCTTCTTGCCTTGAGTCGAAGTCGGGTCCGGATTGCCGCCATCGGCGCAGACGAGCCGGTCCATCATGAGCTTCAGGGGCGACGAGACCTGATACCAGTTGACGGGTGTGACGATCATCACCCCGTGAGCCTCAACCCATTTCGGGTAGATCTCGTTCATCCAGTCGTGGGTCTGCCCGAGCGAGTAATTGGGATAGCAGGAGCACGGCCAGTGGCACAAAGCCGCCGCCGTCGAGAAGCAG
>JAJFBI010000107.1 GCA_020697385.1 Microvirga sp.
GATCCGCTCTGCTTGCAGCAACGGCTGTTCTGGCCCTGCTGGCAGGAGGTGCGGCCTCCGCATGCCCACTCGGTGGACACGATAGTCCGCGGGTTCGCATGCTGCATGCATTGCAGAAGCCAATCCATCATGGCTCCGGACATTATATGTCGGTTGCGCAACTGCAGCCGCAAGCTAAGGACGTGCAGCCGAAGCGCACGGAACTCGGCACCTACGGCCGCGATCTTCCGCGCGGCGCTGCAGCTCCCACATCCGATGCCAGACCCCCGCTGCGCAACAATCTCGGCACGCTTTCCTGGCCGGCGGCCAAGGATTCAGGTGGGGACGCTCAGGCCTACTTCAATCAGGGCTACCGTCTGGGCTGGGGCTTCAATCATGCGGAAGCAGCGCGTGCCTTCCGTGCGGCGCAAGAGCTCGATCCAAGCTGTTCCATGTGCCTATGGGGGGAGGCCTGGGTGCTCGGCCCGCATATCAACTACCCGATGGATGCGGATGCGAATGCGCGCGCTCTTGCGGTGCTCGAAAAGGCGCGTGGTCTCGCTCCAGCCAACGGGGACATGCAGGTTGCGCTTGTAGAGGCGCTCTCAAGGCGGCACTCGCCTGACCCCAAGGCTGACCGCAAGACTCTGGATCAGGCTTATGCGGATGCCATGGAAGCGGTGCAGGCCCGCTTCCCGAGCGATCCGCATGTGGCGGTTCTCACGGCAGATGCGCTCATGAATCTCACCCCGTGGGATTACTGGGGCGATGGCGGCAAGACGCCGAAGGGCAAAACGGACAAGATAGTCGCTCTGCTGGAAGGTGTGCTCGGAACGGCACCATCGAGTCCGATGCAAGCCAATCCTGACCATCCTGGCGCCGTCCATCTCTACATCCACACCGTGGAGGCATCGGACCATCCGGAACGGGCCGCTCCTCATGCGGCACGCCTGGAGAGTCTAATGCCGGGCGCGGGACACTTGGTGCATATGCCGAGCCATATCTGGTATCGGCTCGGGCGCTGGCGCGAGAGCCTTGATGCCAATGTGCGTGCGGCTGCGGCCGATGAGGCGATCGTCAACCAGGGAGGCGCGAGTCTTCTCTATTCGGAAGCCTATTATGCGCACAACGTTCATTTCCTGATGGTCTCGGCCTTGACCGGCGGTGATGGCGGCACAGCCGTAGAGGCGGCAAATAAACTCTCGGGGATTGTCTCAGAACGTGCTCAGCGCGAGGTGCCGTGGACACAGCCGATTATAGCCGCGCCCTACAACGTGCATGCGGTCTTCTCGAAGCCTGAGGACGTGCTCGCCCTGCCGGCGCCTAAGGGGGACTTTCCGTTTGTCAAAGCCGCCTGGCATTATGCACGGGGCATCGCTCAGGCGCGTCTCGGACGGGCCGATGAAGCCCGGGCGGAAGCTGCCGCCATAGAGACTTTGTCACAAAGGCCCGAAATTACCGCTCTTCCCGATGCCGGCGTGCCCGGGCCGGATGTGCTGTCCATCGCTGTGCGTGAGATCGATGCGAGGATTGCGCAGCATTCCGGAGATCAGGCACGGGCCGCGGCCCTGTTCGCGGAAGCAGCAAGCGTCCAGGATCGCTTGCCGTACATGGAGCCGCCCTACTGGTATTATCCGGTGCATCAGTCTCTCGGTGCGGCTTTGATGGCGCAAGGCAAGCCTGCCGAGGCAGCCATGGCGTTCCGCGAAGCGCTGCAGCGCTCGCCCAACAACGGCTGGGCCGCTGCGGGACTGCTCCGTGCGGCTGAGGCGCAGAATGATCAAGCAACGATTGAGGAAGCCAAGTCCCTGATGCAGAAAAACTGGTTCGGATCAAGTATGCCTACCCCCGAACAGCTCTGAGCAGTCAGTTCTTGTTGATTAAAACGGGCTCCGGCGGCGTTCACCGGGGCCCGAATGCATGTGGCTGAACTTGCGGTTCCTTCGCCAGAGCCAGATCGGAATGGACCCCAAACGGCCACGGATCGCCGTCGGAAACGTTCCTTCCAGGAAGCCGGATCCGAAAACCGAACAAGCAGCGCCTGCTGCGCGATGCAGATCATCGCTCAAGGCTACATCTGCATCGTGCGAGGCGGCGACTTCCATCAACCGACTCGCTACATTGACCGTATCGCCGATGGCCGTGATGTGCTGATGGCTGTCGCCGCCGAGCCGAGATGCTATGATCTCCCCGAAATGAGCGCCGATCTTGAATCCGATATGGGATGCAATTGAGCCGGGCAAGTGTGCCATCCAGGCCTCCGTCCGCAGGCAGAGGCCGACACAGGCTTCCACGGCATGACAGGCGTCACTAGGCGAGGGATCCGGCAGCCCAAACAGGATCATCGCGCCGTCGCCCATGAAGCTGGCGACGATGCCTTGATGCTGTACCGCCTCCTGATCAACGAGGGCATGAAAACCGTGCAGCATCTCGCGGGTCTCATCAAGGGGTAGCAGCTCGCTTAAGCCCGTGAAGCCCGACAGATCAATGAAGATCACCGCTGCCTTCTGACGCAGCGGCTTCATGAGGAAAGCAGGGTCCTCGGCCAGCCGCTTGGTGAGGCTTGGCGGCTGGAAGCGACGAAGGGTTCTGCTCTGCAGGCTGAGTCTGTCTGCGCGACGTCTGTCGAGCCAGAGCTCCGCTGCTCCAAAAACCATCGCAGGGGGCAGGGCAGCCAGAAGCGGGAGGCTGGCGCTGAGCCAGATGCCTCGCGTGAAGGCCGCAAAGGTCAGCCCGATCCATACGGCCGTGATGACGGTGATGATCGTGAAGCCCCAGACGCCGCGATGCCAGGCGAGGAGCAGGACGAACACGATCGGCAGCAGGATGGCTACGGAGGCATCGACGAGGCGTACACGGCTGTCGTGTACTAATCCGTCGCCCTGCATGAGATGCGCCATGGCGGTCGCCAGAACCTCGACACCCGGCAATACAGGATCGAAAGGTGTCGGGAATGCGTCGCCGCCGCCTGTAACCGTCGCGCCGATTACGACAATCCGATCTCGGAATGCATCTTCATCTGCCTGACCGTTCAAGACTGCACCCGCGCTGACTGTGCGAATGGTGCCGGCTGGGCCATAGAAGCGCAGAGGAAGCGCATATCCGCCGTCAGTGCTCGTTGCTACGCCGCCAATGACAACTTCGCCACCTCGCAGAACCGGATCACTTGTCATGGCAACGGATACGGTGCGCAACGGGAATGACGGGATGATCCGAGAACCTGACCGCACCAGAAGCGGTATATGTCGAGGTACGCCGGACGGATCCGTGGCGATGTTCACGACGCCGAGCGCCGAGACGCTGGCCAAGGTCTCGATGGGCAGGAGAAGTCTCTGCACCGTCGGGAAGTCGGATGCGGCAGAATTGGAAGTAAGCTGGTTGCGCTCGAATAAGCCAGCAGCTGCCAGGACGCTTCGTGTGTCGCCCAACGCTCTCGCTAATGCAAGATCGCCGTCCGCCGGGCCTGGATCGATGAAGAGAATGTCGAGCGCAACTGCTTTCGGCTGCATGCCCCCTACACTTGAGACGAGCAGCGCCATCGTCGTGCGGGGCAGGGGGTAGGCGCCAACCTGCTGCACGGTCTGATCATCGATGGCCAGAATCGTAACGCCGTCTGGCGCCTGACGCGGACCTTCAAGCAGAAACCGCAGATCGATGAAGGGAGCCTCCAGCCGGTCGAGAAGCGACGAGTTCCCCTGCCAGTGCAGCAAAGTCAGCCCTGCGCCCCAGAGAGCCGCAAGAGCCGCGGCGATCAGCGGAATGGCAAGTCGAGTGGCCAGTCGCCTACCCATGAAGACTTAGCGACCGAGACGGGCGAGGAGGGCGGCTGCGCGGGGCGCAGGCCAGCGTCGGACCACGAGGGGGGACGTGCCAGCCTCCACATCGACACCTTCTCCGGGCCCGAGGCTGACGCCCCGGGTGTTGCCTGGGACGCGTTGCACCGCAACTCGGCCCGTTACTACGAAGACGGATGTCCTTGTGCCGCTCACGTCGACAGCCCATTGAGTGCCCCTCACCGCTGCGATGGCCTGGGGCGTCATGATCTGGAAACCTCGACGTGCGGGTTGCGACGGCGCATTGATGAAGATGGCGCGGCCCTGCAGGTTCACTGCGTCAGGCTGGGTGTCCCGATTCCGGTCAACGAGGCTGTAGGTGGCTCCCGCTTCGGCCTCGATGGAGAGGCCGTCCCGGCAGCGCAGGATCTGCCGTTGCGACCCTGCTGCAGTTTGGAGCACGCAGCCGATCCCTTGAGCCAGCGCAGTTTCGCTCAGAGGTAAATGAAAGAGAGTGCCCACAAGTATAAGCCGCATCGCAGCAAGACGAACTGACCCGTGTCTTGTCCGGCTCCATCTCATGATGTTCCTCCGCTGCCAAAGGAGTGATTATCATCCTAAACGGCCCAAAGATGCCCACGAGTTATAATATGGAGGATGTGAGAGAGCCAGCGATGTGCCGGATATCACTCCTTGGAGTTCGCGCCAGCCATCACTTCCGTTGAGCGACGAAGAACAGGCGTGGAAAACGCAAGAGAACCTTACCGTCCGCTTGCGCCGGGTAGGCCTTCTCGATCTCTGCGCGATACCGGTCCAGATAAGCGGATTGCTCCTCGGGCGAGAGAGGATCGAGATAGGGCTTCAAGCCTGTGCTTTTGAACCACTCGACGATGGCTCCCGCATCCGCGAGAGGATGAACATAGGTGGTCTGCCAGAGATCCGCCGAGCATCCGGCCTGAAGCAGCCAGGAATAGTAGTCTTCGAACGATCCGATCTCCTCACGGGCCAGGGATGCAATTGCCAGCTTTTCCGCCCAGGGACCCTCCTTCGCGACCTTCTGCATGAGCCTGTGAGAAGGCTCCTGCAGATTGTTGGGCATCTGGACCGCAAGACATCCTCCTGTTTCCAGACAAGCTGCGAGGCATCCGCGCCTTGGCGAGCATGTCGGGCGAGTTGTCGAGGCTGAGTACGCGAGCACCCGGATAGCGATCAACGATCAACTCCGTGCTGTTGCCGGGGCCGCACCCGATATCGACGGCGCTGCGGATCTCCGTCAGAGGAATACGCCTGATCAGGTCGATCGCCGGTCGCGTCCGTTGGTCTTCGAATTTCAGGTATTGCCCAGCATTCCAGTCTGCCAAGGGAGGCCTCATCATCCTAGAGTTTCAAAAGTCGGCGCTCGATACAGAGAGGGCCACTTTCTCTCTCCGCAAAGCCAAACACGGTGGCGGGCGGAACTGCGAGAAGGTGACCTGAACCCGCCCTCTTGGAAATAACTCCCCTCTGAGCAACTTCCATCGAGAAGGATGCAGATACCTGCCTTGCTGCTACCTGAGAATCCATTCAAGGGCGACATCCTTGTTGTTCGAGCGTATACTCATGGCATAGGTTACGGCTAAGCGTGGCCGTTGCATTACTGCGCGTGGCCGTTTCTCAGCTGCCAAGGTTCAGCCCTGGAGGAGCGCTCATGGCCCATTTTCACATAGTCGCCGGTGCAACTGACACCCCTTCCCATCCCGTTGTCAGAAAGATTACCCCCGCCGATCTGAAGGAGGCACTGGCGAAGGGATTTGACGATTTCTGGGCAATGCCATCCCACCTCGTGTTCCTTGGGCTGATCTATCCTATCCTCGGCGTGTGCCTTGCTGCTCTGACATTCAGCAACAATGCGCTGCCGCTACTCTATCCATTGGCATCCGGCTTTGCCCTAGTGGGACCCTTCGCGGCCATTGGACTTTACGAAATCAGCAGACGGCGAGAGCTCGGCCTTGCCACCTCTTGGCAAGATGCGTTCGACGTCCTCAAATCACCGTCGATCCCTTCAATTGCCGCTCTCGGTGTGCTGCTGCTCGTGATCTTCCTCGTGTGGCTGACATCAGCACGCATGCTGTACCAGTCCATTTTCGGCTATGAGGTGCCCGCGTCATATTCCCAATTCGTCAATCAGGTGCTCGCCACAAGCGAGGGCTTGAGGCTGATCGCCATTGGCAACATCCTTGGCTTCTGCTTTGCGGTTGCGGTTCTGAGCATCAGCGTCATCTCGTTCCCCCTGCTCCTCGACCGGGACGTGGGCGTGGCCGTCGCCATCTACACGTCCGTCAAGGCCGTGGTGATGAACCCGATTACGATGGGACTGTGGGGCTTGATTGTGGCCGCCGGGCTGCTCATCGGATCGATCCCGCTCTTCGTGGGGCTGGCCATCGTCATGCCGGTGCTCGGACACGCAACCTGGCATCTGTATCGCCGGGTGGTGGAGCCTCCCCATCCGGATGAGGCTCATCCTGCCGTATGACTTGAACGCTGGCGCAGGCAGAAGGCGGTCCGATCCAAAGGCCGCCTTTCTGCCGATCAGGTTCCCGGCCCGAAGAATGAGAGCCGGGAGAAAAGCGTGTGATCCGATTCAAGCACCATGATCGCCACAAAAACCAGCACGGCGCTGATCGGCACCAGAATGGCATAGACCAGCGAGAGGCGCTCCCAGGCCATGTGCATGAAGACGGCGATGATGAGCCCAGCCTTCAGCATCATGAACAGGAGGATGAGCGAATATCTCAGGAGTCCCTGAAGCTGAAAATAGTCTACGAAATATGAGCAGGCGCTCAGGATGAAGAGCCAGATCCAGACCACAAGGTAGAGCGTGATCGGATGCTGTTGTCCCTGCGCGTGGGCGGCTGCCTGTGCCATGATCGTGCTCACCAGAGATAGAAGAAGGCGAAGATGAAGACCCAGACCAGGTCGACGAAGTGCCAGTAGAGACCCATGATCTCGACCGCCTCGTAATTGCCTCTGCGGCTGGTGAAGAAGCCGCGCTTTTCATGATCGTAGTCGCCTCGCCAAACCTTTCTGGCGACGATCAGGAGGAAGAGCACGCCGAAGCTTACATGGGTGCCGTGAAATCCCGTGATCATGAAGAAGCTCGAGCCGAACTGCGCGGCTCCCCATGGGTTGGACCACGGGCGCACGCCCTCATGGATCAGTTTGGACCATTCGAAGGCCTGCATGCCGACGAAGGCGGCTCCCAGCAGGGCCGTCACCAGCATCAGGACCGCAGTCTTTCGGCGGTCGCGGCGATAGGCGAAGTTCACCGCCATGGCCATGGTGCCGCTGCTGCTGATCAGCACGAAGGTCATAATAGCGATCAGGATGAGCGGCAGGGTGGTGCCTCCAATGGTCAGGGCGAAGACCTCGCTCGCGTTCGGCCATGGCACTGTCGTGGACATGCGCGCGGTCATGTAGGAGATCAGGAAGCAGCTGAAAACGAAGGTGTCGCTGAGGAGAAAGATCCACATCATGGCCTTTCCCCAGGAGACGTTTCTGAAGGCCTGCCGGTCCGAGGAGAAGTCAGCCGCGATGCTTCGCAGGCCTGAAGCGTCGGAGGTGTAGTGCGTGCTCGTCACGACCTGTTCCGTCATGGGAAGAGCTCCTCTCACGTCAGAAGCTGGCGACAGATGTCGATGAAATCACCTGCCCAGCCCGCCCAGATGCTCAAGAGAACGAGCCAGAGGAGGAGCAGGAAATGCCAGTATGTGGCGCAAAGCTCCACCGGCAGGCGCAGGCGCTCTGTTGCAGGAGCACGCCATGCCTTGTCGATGGTGCGGGCCAAGGCCACCAGCCCGCCGAGGAGATGTAGACCGTGCGCTCCGGTCAGGACGTAGAAAAAGTCATTAGCCGGATTGACCGTGAGGCCATGACCTTCGTCCGCCAGCTGCTGCCAAGCGACTAGCTGCCCCGACAGGAAGGCCAGGGCCGCGACACCGGCTGCAATCAGGCTCACTTTAAGTTCGGTTTTCTCGCCGCGGCGCACGGCGACCATCGCTCCATGCAGCGCGATGCTGCTTAATACCAGCATGATTGTATTGAGCCAGAGGATCGGCGGGAGCGGCAGAGTGCGCCAATCCGGGAGCTGCATGCGCATCGTATAGGCGCTGATGAAAAGTGCGAAGAAGGAGCCAACAACGGCCAGGAAGACCCACAACCCGATTGTTGCCGGAGCGACCGGTTCGTCAGGGATGTTCGGCAGAGCGACCATTTCTCCCTGCTCCAGCCAAGGCTTGGACGCCAAGCCCTGCCGCGAGAGCCACCATGTCGCGATGATTGCCAGCACGCTCAGGAAAAACAAGATGCTACCCATGACCTGCCTCCGGTGCGGCGCGTGTAGGCCCCGGCTGGTTCTGGGCTAGAAAATCCTGATCGGCTCCTGGTACGCTGTAATCGTAGGCCCAGCGATGGACGACGGGCAGGTGCTTGCCCCAGTTGCCGTGCGGCGGTGGAGTCTCGGGCGTTTGCCATTCCAAGGTAGTGGCGCGCCAGGGATTGCCGCCTGCCTCCTTGCCGTGGCGCAGGCTCCAGAAGAGATTGAACACGAAGGCCAGCTGGGCTGCGCCGACGATCAGCGCCACGATGGTGATGAAAGCATTCAGCGTGTGCGCTGAAGGCGGCACGAACGCCATGTCGGCAATATCGTGGTATCGGCGCGGGATCCCCATCAGGCCGAGATAATGCATGGGAAAGAAGATCGCATAGGCACCGAGGAACGTGACCCAGAAGTGGAGCTTGCCGAGCCCATCGTTCAGCATCCGCCCGGTCACCTTCGGGTACCAATGATAGATCGCGCCAAAGATCACCAGGATCGGCGCCACGCCCATGACCATGTGAAAGTGCGCGACGACGAACATGGTGTCCGAGAGTGGAACGTCCACCACCACGTTGCCGAGGAAGAGCCCGGTGAGGCCGCCATTTACGAAAGTGACGATGAAGGCAAGCGCGAACAGCATGGGGACGTTGAGGTGGATGTTGCCCCGCCAAAGCGTGAGGATCCAGTTATAGACCTTGATCGCCGTCGGGATGGCGATGATCAGCGTCGTGGTGGCGAAGAAGAACCCGAAATACGGATTCATGCCGCTCACATACATATGGTGCGCCCAGACGATGAAGCTGAGAGCCCCGATGGCGAGCAGTGCCCAGACCATCATGCGGTAACCGAAAATGTTGCGTCGCGCATGGGTGCTGATGAGATCCGACACGATGCCGAATGCCGGCAGAGCGACGATATAAACCTCCGGGTGGCCGAAGAACCAGAACAGGTGCTGGAAGAGAAGGGGGCTGCCGCCGTTGCGGTCGAGCGGCTGTCCCATCTCCACCATGGCGGGCATGAAGAAGCTGGTTCCGAGCACCCGGTCGAACAGCATCATTACGGCGCCGACGAACAGGGCCGGAAAGGCGAGCAGCGCCATGAAGCTTGCCGTGAAGATGCCCCAGACGGTGAGAGGCATGCGCATCAGTGTCATGCCGCGCGCCCGAGCCTGCAGTACCGTCACCACGTAGTTCAGGCCACCCATGGTGAAGCCGATGATGAAGACCATCAGCGACACGAGCATCAGGATGATGCCCCAATCCTGCCCACCCGGTGTGCCCGTCGTGATCGCCTGCGGCGGGTAGAGCGTCCAGCCGGCTCCGGTGGGGCCACCCGGCACGAAGAAGCTCGCTACCAGAATGAGCACCGCCAGGAGATAGATCCAGAAGCTCAGCATATTGACATAGGGAAACACCATGTCGCGTGCGCCGATCATCAACGGGATGAGGTAATTGCCGAAGCCGCCGAGAAAGAGTGCGGTGAGCACATAGACCACCATCATCATGCCGTGCATGGTGATGAACTGGTAATAGGCATTGGCGTCGATGAAGGAGAAGACCCCGGGGAATCCCAGCTGCAGGCGCATCAGCCATGACAGGACGAGGGCGATCAGTCCAACTGAAAGGGCCACGAAGGAGTACTGGATGGCGATGACCTTCGCGTCTTGACTGAAGACGTATTTCGTCACCCAGCTGTGTGGATGATAGAGCTCAACATCCTCGACATCGGGTGCTGCGACCCCTGCTGTCGACCCAAGTGGAACATCAACCATCAGGACGTTCTCCCCGGATGCTCGCGCTTCCTATCCGATCAATCAGGCAGGACGGCCCCGTTCTTCGTGCCCGGCGTCAGGCGCGCGAAATTGGTTGTCGCCTGATCCTGCAGCCATGCCTGATATTCGCTCTCTTCCTGAACGATGACCTTGCCGCGCATCTGTGGGTGCCCGACGCCACACAGCTCGGCGCAGAGGATCTCGAATGTTCCGGTTCTTATCGGCGTGAACCAGATGTAAGAGATCTGCCCGGGCACCAGATCCATCTTGGCCCGAAACTCCGGCACGTAGAAGTTATGGAGAACGTCAGGGGACCGCAGAAGCGCCTTGACCGGTTTGTTGACCGGCAGATGCAGTTCTCCACCCTCGATGACGACATCATCCTGCGATTTCGGATCGTCTCGGTTCAGGCCAAGCGGATTGTCAGGACCGATAAGGCGCGTGTCGGATGTGGCGAGCTGACCGTCAGGCCCGGGCAGCCTGAAGCTCCATTGCCATTGCTGACCGAAGATCTCGATATCGGTTGCGTCATCCGGCACGGTGATGAACTGCTGCCAGACGAAGAGGCCGGGCGCCAGCATGGCGGCGACGCCCACTCCCGTCACGATGGTCAGCCACCATTCCAGGCGTTTGTTCTCCGGCTCGTAATGGGCTTGCCGCCCGGGCTGATGGCGAAAGCGGTAGACGCAGTAGGCCATGAAGAGAATGACGGCGACGAAGACCGCACCCGTGATCCAGAACGTGATGATGATCGTGTTGTCGATGTAGCGCCAGTTTGAGGCGATCGGCGTCCACCACCAAGGGCTCACGAGGTGGAAGAGCACCGACCCGAGAGCGACAAGAACAAGTATGAACGCTACAGCCATTCCTCACCATCCTTGCCCTGAGCGGACCACGGATCTGAAGCAAAAGGCGCAACTCTATTTTGCATCGTAGCTATATTTTGATTGAGACATTACAAAAGAAGCCGCAACCAAAACGCAGTCATTCATCAACATCGGCTATGAGGCGGCTGCTCTATACATCGCAGCGACTTGATATCTGCCTTCAGCGTGTTGGAAAATTACACCTGTTGAAGCTGGCGGTCAATCAGGCTTGGCCATCGGAGGTATGAAGCAGCTTGAGTAAAGTGCCTTTGTTTCATGTGAAACAAACGCATATGGACAGCATCAGTGACCATTTTGGCAGTGGACAGTCATATAAAATGTCGAAATGGTGGCAATAATTCGTCAGATTTGAGAGTTTCTGCTGTGGCAGATCTTCGTTCTGCATGCATGAGGTGTCATCAATGATGTGGATCTTTTCCTCACGCTACGCCTTCGCTGATGTCTCTCATCAACAATTAACTTGAATTCGTCTTGCCGGGGTTTTGCCGCTAGGGAAACTATGGTTAGGTACGGCCCTGTCTAACCTCAACAAGCCGCAATATGTCTTCTGAGAACACGGGAGACGTGCTGCGAGATCAAGAACCAGTTCTGCATCAGGGAGAGAGTGCCTCAAGTGCTGCGGCTGAGCACCATACGAAGGACAGCGTTTCTCTTCCTGTTAGGCGTTTTGTTCAGTGGACTGACGTCCCATCAAGCCGTCGCGTTCGATCTCTTCGGCTGGTTTGGTGGGAGCGATGATCCGCCCCCTCCGAGCGCGGACGCCCTGCCGTATTCGCTCGACTACGTCGTCGGCAGCGACACGAAAAATCTTGAGCAGACACTGAAGGATGCGTCGACGCTGCAGAGCCTCCAGTCGGATCCTCCACCGGATGCCGCAGCCTTGGTCGCCCGGGCACAGGCTGATCTGCCGCGCCTGATCGACGCGCTCTGGGGGGCAGGGTACTACAACGCCCGCGTTGCGATCAACGTCGCCGGTGTGCCGCTGATGCTTCAGTCGTCGCGCACCGAGGCCGCGGCGCGCGCGGTGGCGGGATATCGCGCACGGGCCCTCGTGCCCGTTCAGATCATTGCGGATCCCGGGCCTCAATTCGCCCTTCGGGATGTCTCGATTTTGGATGCAAGAACCGGGCGGCCTTTCCTCCCTGGCGAACTTCCGCCACGGACCGTCCAGATGAAGCCGGGGGATCCGGCGCGCTCTGCCGACATCCTGGCCGCCGAAGCACGCATTGTCGATCACTTCCGCGCCGAGTCCCGTCCCTTCGCCAAGGTCGAGCGGCGTGAGCCTGTGGTGTTCCACCCGGCGCAAGTGATGGATGTGAGCCTTGCGGTCAATCCGGGCCCCCGCGCGGGCATTGGTCCCATCACGATCCAGGGAGCCGAGGGCGTCGATCCGGCCGTGGTGCGTTCCTTCATCTACACCGAGCCGGGCGATCCCTATTCGCCCGCGGAACTCGCGTCGATGCGTAAGTCGATTTCTCAAATCGAAGCGCTATCCTCCGTCCGCATCCGCGAGGCGGAGGTTCTCGATGCGTATGGAAACCTGCCGCTTTTCGTGGAACTCACCGAGCGTCCGCCACGCATCATCGGGGCGTCGGCTCAGTACTCGACCACGGATGGGCCGGCGCTGAGAGCCTATTGGGCGCATCGCAACCTGTTCGGTGGCGCCGAGCGGCTGAGGCTCGAGGGCAATCTCTTCTACCTGACCGAAGATGGCGGCCGGCCGGACGAAGAGAACGAATTTGACTGGAGCGATCTCGGCGGCCGCTTCCGCGCGAGCTTCCTGAAGCCGGCCCTTTGGGGCACCCGCAACGACCTTCTCGTCGATGCTCTCGTGGAACGGGATCGCACGGAGGGCTATACCAGCCGCCTCGTCAACGCGACCGCGGCCATCCGCCACCGCTTCAGCGAGACGTTCTCGATTCAGGGCGGCATCGAGTACGAGCGGGGACAGACATCGGACGTTCTCGGACAGATCGACTATACCCTCGTCGGATTACCTGTCTCCCTCAGCTACGACTCCACCGACAATCCTCTCAATCCCACAGAAGGCATCAGGCTGATCGCCTCGGTGACGCCTTACCCGGAGTTCCTCGGATCGTCGGTTCCGATCAC
>JAJFBI010000751.1 GCA_020697385.1 Microvirga sp.
CACATAGGCGTGGGCCATGCTCTCCCGGTGCTCAGGCGACAGGGCCGGCAGGCGCTCCAGCAGGGCATGGACCAGGGTGCCGCGCAGCCGCGCCTCGGGCGCATAGGGCCCGTCGCCCGGCCGCGTCATGCGGTCGGCAGCGCCAAGCGCGCTGGAGGGGCGGATCGGCGGCTGGGGCTCCGGTTCCGGCGCCACGGCCGTGGTCAGCCAGTCCGGCACGGCGATGGGATCGAGCAGCGGACCATCCGATTCGGCCGCAAGGGTGCGGGCCAGGGGCGAGCCGTCGCGCCAGACCGAGATCGGGCCATAGGGGGCCTTGTCGAGCTCCAGGCCGCCAGCCTTGGCGACGAGCCCGTGGCGGATCATCTCGCACCAGGCTTCCTGCGGCGATTCCTTCTTGCCCGTGAGATAGGGGGCGATCACCAGCCGGTCCTTAGCGCGGGTCATGGCCACGTAAAGCAGCCGGTTGTGCTCCTCGTGGCCCTTCGCGTGCAGGATCTCGCGAGCCTGCGTCATCGCACTGGAATCGGAGGTCTTGCCCGGCGCCCAGACGGGGATCCTGTCGCCCGATTTCGCCTGCAGCTGCAGCAGCGGCGAATCGCGGCCCAACACCTCGCAGCCGTCGATGAGCACCACGACTGACGCTTCCAGGCCCTTGGCGCCGTGCACGGGCGGATTCGAAGCGGGTGATGAAGTAAGTGAGCGACGGCGTCTCCGTCATCTCGAATTGATGCGCGAAGCACAGGAAAGCATCGATGGCATCGCCCGCCTCGCTGCCCAGCCGCGCCACGAGCAGCGAGCGCCCGCCGCGTGGACCGAGCAGGGTGGCGAAGAAGCCGAAGGGGCCATGGACTTTGGCGAGTTCGCGCCATGCGCTGAGTGCCTCGCATCCGCGCGTTGCTTTCGCGTCGCCAGCTTCTGCATGACGCGTCAATGCCGCGTGGAGCGATTCCTCTTCCACGCGATCGGCGGCGATGCGGATGAGATCGTCGTCGTTCAGCCCTACGAGCGGCGATTTCAGCGCGGTTGCAAGCGTGAGATCATCGTCCGGCAGCAGCGCCGCCCGGCCTGCGGCCACGAGATCGAGCACGGCAATGTGCTCGCCGATGTTGAGCCGGTCGGCGCCGGCCACCGGCACGCCCGCCTCTTTCAGCGCGCGGATCACTGCCTCGAAGGCCGCGCCGCGCTTGCGCACCAGCACGAGAATGTCGCCGGCCTTCCAGACGCGGCCCATCTCGTCGCCCTTGGTAGTCCAGCATTTCACGGCTTGCGCGATGCGCCGCGCCACCACCACGGGAGGCGATTGCTGCTCGGGCTCGTCGACCGGCAGCACCCAGGCCTCGGGTTCCTCCTCCTCGGCCGGAGTCTCGACGGGCCACAGCTCCACGAGACCCGGTGCATGCGGACGCGCGCTCTCGTGCACGGTGCCGATTGCCTTGTCCTCGAAGGACAGGCCCTTGAAGTGCCGGTCGACCGCAAATGTCGCGTCCACGGCCGAGAGCACGGCCTTGCCTGACCGGAACGACATGGTGAGCGACACATCCTCGAAGGCGAGCTCAGCCTCGCGCACTTTCTGCGACCAGCTCCGACGGGTGGTTTCGAATTCCTGCGGGGCCGCTCCTTGAAAGCCATAGATCGACTGCTTGGGATCGCCCACCGCAAAGAGCGTGCGCACACGCCCGCCAGCCGCACCGGCGCCCGCGGTGAAATCCTCGGTGATCTTGCGCAGGATCTCCCATTGCTCAGGGTTCGTATCCTGCGCTTCGTCGATCAGCACGTGATCGATGCCGCGATCGAGCTTGTAGAGCACCCAGGCAGTGTCGCCGCGCGACAGCAGCGCCAGCGTCTTGTCGATGAGATCTTGGAAGTCCAGTGCGCCGAGGCGCATCTTTGCCTGTTCGACGCGAGCGTGGATCTCGGCCGCAAGCGTGAACAGCGCGTTCGTGCGCAAGGCCGCGCGCGCAGCCTTGCGCTTGTCGATGAGGCTCCAGATCCGCGCTTGCTCATCCAGCAGGCTTTGCTTCAAAGCAGGATCGACGGATTTCGTGACAAGACGCGATTCTGCACGCGGCGTCCAATCGGATTCCTTCAGGAAGACCGATAGGTAGTGCTTGAGCTTCTCGTCCGGATCCTGGGCTTCAGCCGCTGCGATGAAAGAGGCGGCACGTTCCTGGTCGGTGGCTTTGCCAGCAAGAAGCTCCTGCGCGATGGCAGGCCATTCACCTGATGCAATGCCGCCTTCGAGCATCGCAGTCTCGATGGATTCGAGCGTCTCGTCTGGCGCCAGCCCAAGTTCCTTGCGCAGACGCATGGGGCCTGTCGGATCGTGCAGGAACGTCTTGCACTTCAGGGCCGCGTTGATGGCGGAGGCGAGCGCATCGCCCACCGCATCGACGCTGATGATGTCGAGGGCATCCGCCAATGCCGGAAAGCTGCCGCTCGCCGCATCGGCCATCACGTTGGAGGTCGCCTGCGCCAGCATCTCGTCCGTCTGGCTCTCGTCGAGCACGGCAAAGCGCGCCGGCACGTTGGCCTCGAAGGGAACGAGATGCAGCAGCCGCTCGCAGAAGGCATGGATCGTGTCGATCTTCAAGCCGCCCGGCGTTTCGACCGCGCGGGCAAAGAGCGTGCGCGCGAGCTTTATCTGTTTGCGCGTCGGCTTCTCGCCTTCGAGTTCCGTAAGTTCCTGGATGAGGCTCTCGTCGTCGAGCGTCACCCAGCGGCCTAGGCGCTCGAAAACGCGGATCGCCATGTTGGCGGCGGCCGCCTTGGTGAATGTGAGGCATAGGATTCGGCCCGGCAGCGAGCCTGCGAGCAGCAGGCGCACCACACGATCCGTGAGCACCTTGGTCTTGCCGGCGCCCGCATTGGCCGACACCCAGGCGGAGGCGCGCGGATT
>JAJFBI010000108.1 GCA_020697385.1 Microvirga sp.
TTCAACGCGGACTTCGACGGCGACCAGATGGCGGTCCACGTGCCGCTCTCGCTCGAGGCTCAGCTTGAAGCCCGCGTGCTGATGATGTCGACCAACAACATCCTGCATCCGGCCAACGGTCAGCCGATCATCGTGCCGTCGCAGGACATCGTTCTCGGCCTCTACTATCTCTCCATCGTGTCCGACGGCCAGCCCGGCCAGGGCAAGGCTTTCGCCGACATGGGCGAGATCGAGCATGCCCTGAACGAGAAGGTCATCACGCTCCACACCAAGATCCGCTATCGCTGGGAAGGTCTGGACGAGGACGGCAAGCCGGTTTCGAAGATCGTCGACACCACGGCCGGCCGCGTGATGCTCTCGCGCCTCCTGCCCAAGCACCCGATGCTCCCCTACGACGTCGTGAACAAGCTCATGACGAAGAAGGAGATCTCCAACATGATCGATGCCGTGTACCGGCACTGCGGTCAGAAGGAGTCGGTGATCTTCTGCGATCGCATCATGGGCCTCGGCTTCTACAATGCGTTCAAGGCCGGCATCTCGTTCGGCAAGGACGACATGGTGATTCCGGAGAACAAGTGGGAGATCGTCGAGGAGACCCGTGCCCTCGCGAAGGACTACGAGCAGCAGTACCAGGACGGCCTCATCACCCAGGGCGAGAAGTACAACAAGGTTGTCGACGCCTGGGCGAAGTGCTCGGACCGTCTCGCCGGCGAGATGATGAACCGCATCTCCACGGTGCAGAAGGACGAGAACGGTCGCGATAAGCCGGTCAACTCGATCTACATGATGTCCCACTCGGGCGCCCGTGGATCTCCGGCCCAGATGAAGCAGCTTGCGGCGATGCGCGGCCTCATGGCCAAGCCGTCGGGCGAGATCATCGAGACGCCGATCATCTCGAACTTCAAGGAAGGCCTCGACGTTCTCGAGTACTTCAACTCGACCCACGGCGCCCGTAAGGGCCTAGCCGACACCGCGCTCAAGACCGCGAACTCGGGTTACCTGACCCGCCGTCTCGTGGACGTGGCGCAGGATGCGGTTATCCGTGAGCCGGATTGCGGCACCGAGAAGGGCATCAAGATGCGCGCCATCATCGACGCCGGCCAAGTGGTCGCGTCGCTGGCCTCGCGCATCCTCGGCCGCTCGACGGCAGAGGATCTGACGGCCCAGGACGGGTCGATCATCGTTCCGAAGGGCACGATGATCGAGGAGCATCACCTCGAGGCGATCGGCGCTGCCGGTATCCAGGAGGTGAAGATCCGCTCCGTGCTCGTCTGCGCGTCGAAGAACGGCGTCTGCGCCACCTGCTACGGCCGCGACCTGGCCCGGGGCACCCCGGTCAACCACGGCGAGGCTGTCGGCGTGATCGCAGCGCAATCCATCGGCGAGCCGGGCACGCAGCTGACCATGCGTACCTTCCACATCGGTGGCGCGGCTCAGATCGCGGACTCGTCCTTCATCGAGTCGAGCTTCGAAGGCACGATCGGCTTCCGCAACAAGAACATTGCGCGCAACTCCGACGGCGATCTTGTCGTCATGGGCCGCAACGTGGCTGTTGTGGTCATCGGCTCCGACGGCGCCGAGCGGGCGGTTCACCGCCTGCAATACGGCTCCCGCCTGAAGGTGGACGAGGGTGACACGATCAAGCGCGGCCAGCGTATTGCCGAGTGGGATCCGTACTCCCGTCCGATCCTCACGGAGATCGATGGTACGGTGGGCTACGAGGACCTCGTGGACGGCGCATCGATGATCGAGTCGATGGACGAGTCGACCGGCATCGCCAAGCGCGTGGTCATCGACTGGCGCGGTTCTCCGCGCACGGCCGACCTGCGCCCGGCGGTGGTCATCCAGGGCGCCGGCGGCAAGGTGGCCAAGGTCGCCCGCGGTGGTGACGCTCGGTACCTGCTGCCGGTCGACGCGATCCTCGCGGCAGATCCAGGCTCGAAGGTCAAGGCCGGCGATATCCTGTCCCGTGTCTCGACCGAGAGCGCCAAGACCCGCGACATCACGGGCGGTCTGCCGCGCGTGGCGGAGCTGTTCGAGGCCCGTCGTCCGAAGGATGCAGCCATCATTGCGGAGAAGTCCGGCACGATCCAGTTCGGCCGCGACTACAAGAGCAAGCGTCGCCTGACGCTGAACCCGCATGACGGCTCGGAGCCGGTGGATTACCTGATCCCCAAGGGCAAGCACATCCACCTGCAGGACAACGACGTGGTCGAGACCGGCGACTTCATTGTCGACGGCAACCCGGCACCGCACGACATCCTGGCCATCAAGGGCGTCGAGGAACTCGCAGCCTACCTTGTGAACGAGATCCAGGAGGTCTACCGCCTCCAGGGCGTGCTCATCAACGACAAGCACATCGAGGTGATCGTTCGCCAGATGCTGCAGAAGGTCGAGATCACCGAAGGCGGCGATTCCGAGCTGCTCACCGGCGAGCAGGTGGATCGTCTCGAGCTCGAGGAGATCAACGAGCGTCTCGTGTCCGAAAAGAAGAAGCCCGCTCAAGGCGTGCCGGTTCTGCTCGGTATCACCAAGGCCTCGCTGCAGACCCGCTCCTTCATCTCGGCGGCGTCCTTCCAGGAGACCACTCGCGTCCTCACCGAGGCGGCGGTCAACGGCAAGGTCGACACCCTCGAGGGCCTCAAGGAGAACGTCATCGTCGGCAGCCTGATCCCGGCCGGCACGGGCGCGCTCACCGCTCAGATCAAGGCCGTTGCGACCCATCGCGACGAACTGATCCTGCAGCAGAAGCGCTCCGAGTCGCAGGCTCAGGTAAGCGAGCTGCCCCCAGCAGCCGAGTAAGCCGCGAAGCTTCAAGCAAAACAGAAAGGCCGCCTCCGGGCGGCCTTTTTCGTGGGCCGTTACTGAGAGACGGTTGTCTCAGGGGTGATTGTGACCAGCCCGAACTTCGCCAGCCACACCAGGGCTCTGACGGTCAGAGCCGGCGAGGCGCCCTGATGCGCGGCAAGGATGTTCCGGACGGTCGTGCCCTGGCTGCCCGCCAGCTTCCACACCGTAAGCAGAAAGGCGGAAGAGATATCCGGCGATGCATTCACCAGGGCCACGCGCAGGCTCAACCGCTCCAGCACCTCAGCATCATCGATGTCGGCTGCTCGGAAGACCACGTAGTGACCGGAGAAGGGAATAGAAGGGAAACTGGCAAAGAGGTCGAACGGATCGGGACGTGCCGGCCAGAAACCGCGCATGGACTCAGGGGAGGGTGCTGACTGACCGGCTTTTCTAAGCTCGGCCAACTCCTGCCACAGCTCCTCATAGGCTTTGATGATGATCTTCCAGTCGAAACGTTCCCTGGCGCGGGCCGCCCCATTCGCTCCCATGCGGCGGCGCAGGTCCGGATCGGTCGCGAGGCGCTCGAAGGCCGCTGCCGTTGCATCGATGTCCACCGCGATGGCGGTCGATGCCTGACCAATGTAGGAGTCGTAACTATCGACCTCGAGCGCGTGGCGCGCGGCAAGATGATGTCCCGCGCCTGGCGGGGCTGCCATAGTCGGCACGGCAAATCCGTCGATGCCGCTCCTTACGGTATCCTTATATCCGTCCCAGTCGGTCACCACCACCGGCAGTCCGGCCGCCATGGCCTCGATGGGGGTGAGGCCGAAGGTCTCCTGAATATTGTCCGACAGGGAGCAGAACACATCCGCCGCCGCCCAAGCCGTGTCCCGAACGTCGCCGCTGCGGCCGTCGAGCACAATTGACCGCACGGCTGGGCAAAGCTTGGCTCTCGCCTCCGAGAAGGCTTGAGCGATCTGATCGTTGGCCGTCCAACCGCACTCGATCAGCACGACGCGATGGCGGCGGGCCAAGCGCTCCAAGGCCAGATACATGGGAGCCGGATTCGCCTTGGCATGAAATGACAGGCGCCCGAGGAACAGGACGACGAAATCACCCGGTTCGATCCCGAGCGATGAACGCGCCTCGTCTCGACGCTCAGTCCGTCGACCTTGAGCCTCACAATCCACGCCAAGGGGAATCACCGGGAGTTGCGGCCTAACGAAGCGGCTGGCGCCCAGACGCCGGGACAGGTGTTCCTCCTCGCGCGCAAACAGCGTCTCGATCACAGCACGGGAGGCCGTCGATGTGCAGATGATCGCATCCCAAGGCTGCACGGCGGCCGTGAGAAGGCCGGTGAGCCCATCCATGGCCCGCGCGGAAGACAGGGTGTGGTTCACCCCGCACAGGCTCCACGAGTTCGGTCCGTGAAGCTCCCGCTGCCACGTCTGCGCTGCGTTGATCGGGCTTGGCGTAAAGAGGCAGCCGACATGCTTAAGAGCACCAGCCTTGGCGGCTGGAATGACACGAGGTGAGCTATCAGGGCGGAACTGCCTGATGAAGCTGCAGAAATCGTCGCCAATCTTTGCCTTTGACACGTACCCGACGGGAACGTCATTGGACGAATAACGGGCGAAAGCCGAGAGAAAGCCATGTCCCGCGAAATGGCGGCCCATCGGCTTCCCATGGGTGACGTCATAAGCCTCGGTCTCAAAGTGAATTGCCGCCGTCAACGTCCGTCCCTCTTCTCCGGTGCTACTTCATAACCTTGTGCCGAGCGGGATGAAACACATATAGAAGGTGAGTAGCCGGCTGCATCCCTTCGTTTGGGAGAGCCTTTCTGGATCGTTACCGAAAAGTGTTGACTTTGCGCGACTCGGGCGCTAGAGAGACCGGACTTTCCGGCTGGCCGTAGGTTTTCGCCAGTCGAGGCGCCTAGCTTCGACGGATGCCACCTAAACGCTGCCGAACTCAACCTTGACTGACACTCGTCAGATTTAGGGCACGACCGCGGTCACCAGATCGTGGTCCTCTGCAATCGCACCGCGCCAAGGGCTTACCCAAGTCAATGGCGTGGCTTCGTTTTGTGCAACCTGAAAGGGCCTGCAGAAGCGAAGGGCGGCGTTCAACCGTTGAAGACACATTCATGGCCACCTGTCGGGTGGCCGGTCAAAGAGGGCACAGGATGCCAACGATCTCTCAGCTGATCCGCAAGCCGCGGACTGCGCAAAAGAGCCGGAATAAGGTTCCCGCGCTTGAGGCCTGCCCGCAGAAGCGTGGCGTGTGCACGCGCGTTTATACGACGACCCCGAAGAAGCCGAACTCGGCTCTGCGTAAGGTCGCCAAGGTTCGCCTGACGAACGGGTTCGAAGTCATCGGGTACATCCCGGGTGAAGGTCACAACCTTCAAGAGCACTCCGTGGTCATGATCCGCGGCGGTCGCGTGAAGGACCTTCCGGGTGTCCGTTATCACATCCTCCGCGGTGTCCTCGACACCCAGGGCGTGAAGAATCGTAAGCAGCGTCGTTCGAAGTACGGCGCGAAGCGGCCGAAGTAAGCCGTCAACTGTATTTGAGGTCGGAGCTAGCTCATGTCCCGCCGCCATAGCGCCGAAAAGCGTGAGATCATCCCGGACGCCAAGTTCGGCGATATCGTCGTCACGAAGTTCATGAATTCCATCATGTACGACGGCAAGAAGTCCGCTGCAGAGAGCATCGTTTACGGTGCGTTCGACAGCATCGAAAGCCGTGCCAAGGCGAACCCGCTCGAGGTCTTCAAGCAGGCCCTCGACAACGTCGCTCCGGCGATCGAGGTTCGTTCCCGCCGCGTCGGCGGTGCGACCTACCAGGTCCCGGTCGAGGTTCGTACCGAGCGCCGTCAGGCTCTCGCGATCCGCTGGATCATTCAGGCCGCCCGCGGCCGCAACGACAAGACCATGATCGAGCGTCTCTCCGCTGAGTTGCTCGATGCCTCGAACAACCGCGGCAATGCCGTGAAGAAACGCGAAGACACACACCGTATGGCGGAAGCCAACCGTGCGTTCTCGCATTACCGCTGGTAAAGGTCTGAGGAGCTGAGCGATGCCCCGCACGCACGCGATTGAGGACTACCGCAACTTCGGCATCATGGCCCACATCGATGCCGGCAAGACCACCACGACCGAGCGCATCCTTTACTACACCGGTAAGTCCCACAAGATCGGTGAAGTGCACGAGGGTGCCGCCACCATGGACTGGATGGAGCAGGAGCAGGAGCGTGGCATCACGATCACGTCCGCTGCGACCACCTGCTTCTGGAACGACAAGCGCCTGAACATCATCGACACCCCCGGCCACGTCGACTTCACCATCGAAGTCGAGCGTTCGCTGCGCGTGCTCGACGGCGCCGTCTGCGTTCTCGACGGCAACCAGGGCGTCGAGCCCCAGACCGAGACCGTCTGGCGCCAGGCCGACAAGTACGACGTGCCGCGCGTCGTGTTCGTCAACAAGATGGACAAGATCGGCGCCGACTTCTTCAAATGCGTCGACGACATCATCAAGCGCGTCGCCGGCAAGCCCGTCTGCCTGCAGCTGCCGATCGGCGCCGAGAGCAATTTCCAGGGCGTCGTGGATCTCATCCGGATGAAGGGGCTTGTCTGGTCGGGCGAGGCGCTCGGCGCCAAGTTCGACGAGGTCGAGATCCCGGCCGATCTGCAGGATCAGGCCAAGGAGTACCGCTCCAAGATGGTCGAGGCGTGCGTCGAGCTCGATGACGACGCCATGGTGGCCTATCTCGACGGCCAGGAGCCGGACGAGGCGACCCTGCGCCGTCTCGTGCGCCTCGCCGTGCAGAAGCGCGCCTTCCACCCGGTCCTGTGCGGCTCGGCCTTCAAGAACAAGGGCGTGCAGCCGCTCCTCGACGCGGTCGTCGATTATCTTCCCTCGCCCGCCGATCGCGGCGCCATCCCGGGCACCGATCCGAACACCGACCAGCCGGTCGAGCGTCGCCCGCTCGACAGCGATCCCTTCTCGATGCTCGCCTTCAAGATCATGGACGACCCGTTCGTCGGCACGATCACCTTTTGCCGCGTCTATTCCGGCAAGGTCGAGTCGGGCGCCGGGCTCATCAACTCGACGCGCGAGAAGAAGGAGCGCGTCGGCCGCATGCTCCTGATGCACGCCAACAACCGCGAGGACATCAAGGAAGCCTTCGCCGGCGACATCGTCGCGCTGGCCGGCCTCAAGGACGTGCGCACCGGCGACACCCTGTGCGATCCGCAGAAGCCCGTCATCCTCGAGAAGATGGAGTTCCCGGAGCCGGTCATCGAGATCGCCGTCGAGCCGAAGTCGAAGGCCGACCAGGAGAAGCTCGGCGTCGCCCTGGCGAAGCTCGCCGCGGAGGACCCGTCCTTCCGCGTTTCGACCGACCAGGAATCCGGCCAGACCATCCTCAAGGGCATGGGCGAGCTGCACCTCGACATCAAGATCGACATCCTCAAGCGCACCTATAAGGTGGACGCCAATATCGGCGCCCCGCAGGTGGCCTATCGGGAGCGCATCTCGAAGCCGGTCACGATCGACCACACGCACAAGAAGCAGACCGGGGGCTCCGGCCAGTTCGCGCGCGTGAAGATCGTCGCCGAACCGAACGAGGCCGGCGCCGGCTACGTGTTCGAGTCGAAGATCGTCGGCGGCAACGTGCCGAAGGAATACATCCCGGGCGTCGAGAAGGGGCTCGAGAGCGTGCTCGGCTCCGGCGTGCTCGCCGGCTTCCCGGTCGTCGATCTCAAGGTGCAGCTCATCGACGGCGCCTACCACGACGTGGACTCGTCGGCGCTCGCCTTCGAGATCGCCTCACGGGCCGCCTTGCGCGAAGCGCTGCAGAGGGGCGGATCGGTTCTGCTCGAGCCGATCATGAAGGTCGAGGTCGTGACGCCGGAGGATTACACCGGCGGCGTCATCGGCGACCTCAACTCCCGGCGCGGTCAGATCCAGGGTCAGGACATGCGCGGCAACGCGGTCGTCGTCAACGCGATGGTGCCGCTCGCCAACATGTTCGGCTACGTCAACACGCTGCGGTCCATGAGCCAGGGCCGCGCCACGTTCACGATGCAGTTCGACCACTACGAGCAGGTGCCGTCGAACGTCGCCGCCGAGGTTCAGGCGAAATACGCCTGAACCCGCCAACCGATCACTGAAAGACACGAAAGCAGGGTGCTGCCATGGCGAAAGAGAAGTTCAACCGTTCGAAGCCGCACTGCAACATTGGGACGATTGGCCATGTCGACCATGGCAAGACGTCTTTGACGGCGGCGATCACG
>JAJFBI010000109.1 GCA_020697385.1 Microvirga sp.
CGCCGGCGTCGACGGCAGCTTCCCGCCGGAACAATCGGCCCTGCTGGCCGAGGCCCTGCGCCGGGCCGAGATCGACCACATCATCGAGAATTATGTCGTCATGGCCCATGGCTGGGCGGTGTCCGACCACAGCATCTACGACGAGCGTGGAGCCGAGCGCCATTGGAAGCGCCTGCTCACCTTCTTTGACGAGACGCTGCGCTAGGCCGTTCTTGAAGCCTTCGGCGGCAGGGGGAACAGGCCGATGAAGCGCCGGGCGAGTGCGCGATCACCCTTGATCTGCAAGGCTCCTGCCTGCTCCAGCGCCTCCAGCGGCTGACCGCCATAGATCGCAGCCGCCAGGACGGGAGGCGTGCCGGTGAAGATCAGGTCGGCGCCGTCGAGATCGCTGCGGGCGATCTCGATCCGGCCCTTTGTCAGATGTGCCAGGAATGTCTCCTCGCCGATGCGGAATCCGACCCGCGCCTCCAGGTCGCTCGCCCGCTCCGGGCTGAACATCGTCCTCAGGGACAGCACCAGGGACGCCGTGCTGAAGGGCAGTGTCGGATCGTGCAGAGGCGAGCGCGCCGCCCAGCGGCCAAGCGCCTGAAAGATCGGCTCACTCTCGTAGCCCCATTCAGTCAGCTCATAGACCTGCGCCGCCGCAGGCGGGGGCAGCCTGCGTCGCACCAGGACCCCTGCTGCCTCCAAGCCCTCGAGCCGCTGGGTGAGCACGTTGGCGCTGATCCCCGGCAGGCTCTCGCGCAGGTCGCTGAAGCGCTTCGGGCCCAGCATGAGTTCGCGCATCACCAGCAGAGCCCAACGCTCGCCGACGAGGTCCATGGCATGGGCCGTGGCGCAGGCGTCCTCGTAATGACGCTTGGATCGGGCTTCCGACTTTAAAGTTATTTTTTCTAACTTCATAGTTGCTATTTATAACTGAACGTGGAATCAATGTCAAAGCACCAGAGGGAGAGACCCATGTCCAAGCTGATCTTCGTCAATCTGCCCGTCAGCGACCTGTCCCGGTCGATGGCGTTCTATGCAGCCCTTGGCGCCGTCAACAACGAGCAATTCACCGACCACACCGCCGCCTGCATGGTCTTCTCCGAAACCATCCACGTGATGCTTCTGACCCACGACAAATTCCGCCAGTTCACGCCGAAGACAATCGCGAATGCACGCGAGACCACCGAGGTGCTGATCTGCATATCTGCCGACAGCCGCAACGATGTTGATGGGACCCTTGCCAAAGCCGAAGCGGCCGGCGGCACGATCGATGTCGGCCCGAAGCAGGACTACGGCTTCATGTACGGCCGCAGCTTCGAGGATCCCGATGGTCACATCTGGGAAGTGATGTGGATGGATCTGGAAGCCGCCAAGGAAACCATGGGCGAGATGGCATCGGCCTGATCGTCGACCGGCTAAAACAAAAACCGACAGGCCGAAGCGATCTGCGTGGGACACGAGGGAGAAAACGATGCGGGTGATGGTTCTGGTAAAGGCGACGAAGGACAGCGAGGCAGGTATCATGCCCTCGACCGAGCTCCTCGAGGCCATGGGAAAGTTCAACGAGGAGCTGGTCAATGCCGGCATCATGCGGGCCGGCGACGGGCTGAAGCCTTCATCTCAAGGCAAGCGCGTCGCCTTCGACGGCCCGAACCGAACCGTCATCGATGGGCCTTTTGCCCAGACCAATGAACTGGTTGCCGGCTACTGGCTGTGGGAGGTCAAGGACATGGCCGAGGCGGTCGAGTGGGTGAAGCGCTGCCCCAATCCCATGCCCGGCCCAAGCGAGATCGAAATTCGCCCATTCTATGAAATGGCGGATTTCGGAGAGGCCATGACGCGCGAGGTCTCCGAGCTGCTCGACCGGACAAGCGAAAAGCTGACGAGCCGCTGAAATCCCATCGGCTGCTGCCGGGTAAAGGGGAAGGGGAACGAATGACCACGATGCCACACACAGCAACGGCAGAAACCGCTTCCACGGGCAGCGGATTTGTCTGGGCCGGACGAGCCCTGAGCGGCTTTGTCGTTCTCTTCCTCCTGTTCGACGGCGCCATCAAGCTGGCGCCGCTTCAGGTGGTGATCGATACGGTGATCCCGCTCGGCTGGCCGGCGGATCCCATGACTTGGCGCGCGCTCGGCGTCGTGCTCATGGCCTCGGCCCTTCTCTACGCCTATCCGCGAACGGCCTTCCTGGGAGCGATCCTGATCACCGCCTATCTCGGCGGCGCGGTCGCCACCCATGTGCGGGTCGGCAGCCCGCTCTTCAGCCACATCTTGTTCGGCGTCTATGTGGGCGTGGCCCTATGGGCCGGGCTCTGGTTGCGCGATCCGCGCATTCGGGCGTTGCTGCGCTAGCGTTCGACGAGCTCCCGTTAAAGCATCGACGTGAATTCGAACTCATGTCCGCTGCTCTAACGGGTAGCCCAATCGACAAAGTCTAGCAGAACCGTCTCGATGCGCTCGTCATCGAGTTCGTCCAAATCCATATCGGCGCGCCTCGTTCCCGTCGCGAGATAGGTATAGAGATGGACAACGCCGTTTTCCGAGACGTCGAATTCGAGACTCTTCGTCGTGGGCATGCCGCCCTCGAACAGGACGAGCCTCAGGTGCCCGATCGAGGGATATTCGTGCGGCGTGTAAGCATGTGGCTTGGCCTGGGCGATTCTGACATCCACATGGATGGGCGCAAGACGCTTCCCGAGGGCATCGAGGCGATGCTCGATCCGCTGCCGTGCCCTTAGCCACTTTGCTGCGGGGTCGAACTCCATCGAAGCTCGCGCATCGGCCTCAGCGATGGCATCCTGCGGATCGGCTTCCCGCCGCTCGAACGCCTCACGATAGAGGATCTGCTTGAGATGGCGCTCGTTGTCCTTGCTGCTCATGTTCCTCTTCCCGAATGCCTAGCTGCTTGACGGTCAGGGTTGAAGCATATTTTCAGAGGCGTCATTGAGCCTCGTCAAAGTCTCCTCAGGCGACAGCACTGGCGAGCTGAATCTGCATCCCATCGATGACCACGCGGTTGCGACCTGCTGCCTTAGCCCGATAAAGCGCCGAATCCGCTCTCTCGATCACCTCTTGAACGTCCTCGTCGCTGCGGCAGGCCATGGCGCCTCCGACGCTCACCGTCACTGAAATCCGGTGCTCCTGATGTTCGATGACGAGCGCCTCGACGGCCCGGCGCAGGTTCTGGGCGACGGTGATGATCCCGCCTGCATCCACCTCGTGCACGAGAACGACGAATTCCTCGCCGCCGAACCGAGCCACCTTGTCGGAGGTGCGAAGGGCCTTGGTCAACGCCGCGGCCAGCGACCGGATCACCGCATCGCCGGCAGCATGGCCATAGGTATCGTTGACGTTCTTGAAGAAATCGATGTCGAGGATCAGCACCGCAAGCGGGCGTTCATAGCGCCGGTAGAGGCTGAATGCGTCATCGGCGAGAAGGCTGAAGCCCCGGCGGTTGAGCAGCCCGGACAAGGCATCCGTTTCGGCCAGATGGCGAAGGGTGGAGACATCCTTCGCATGCTGGGACGAGGTTGCGATCACCTGCTGCTCGGCGGTGCCGGCTCGGCGCAGGAGGGAGCGAAGCGCCGAGGAGAGCTGGACGATCTCCAGCGATCCTGTCACGCGCGGCAGCTGGGTAATGGCCGGATCGCGGCCGATGCGGTTGGCAGCTTCGATGATGGTCTGCAGCGGGCGGACCACACTCCTGGCGATGAACAGCGCGCAGACCAGACCGATGGCGGCAATCGCACAGCCCAGCCCCATGATCATCCACACGATGCCGCGTGTGGCGGCAAACGCGATGCTGTCCGGCTGCCGCGAGACGACGATCCAGCCGAGACCCGGATAATCCCTATAACCCTCGGCGACGGCAAAGCCCGTGAGCATGGGTTCATGACCCGATGCATCCTCGAAGGCGCCGGCCTTCACCTGGCGCATCGACAGCACCTGCTGGTCTGAGAATGGCTTGCTGCCGATCCGCGGTCCGAGAAGCATCGTTCCATCGGCGGAGAGAATCCAAAGTGATCTCCCGCCGGCATCGAACCGGCTGCCAAGGATGGATTGGCGGGTCTCATCGGCCCAGGTCCAGCTCAGATGGACGCCGATCACGCCGATCACGCGACCCGCATCGTCGCGAACCGGAGCCGCTACATCGACGAAGCGGAAAGGCTCCTTGTTGGGCGCAGGGCCAAGGAGTTTGGCCAGGAGCTTCGCCTCGTGCACGTCGCCGACGGCAGGCCCCTTCAGCCCGTCCTGAAACCAGGGGCGGGCTTGCACGGACTGGCCTTCCAGCATGCCCTGCGTTGCGGCCTGGACCGTTCCGTCGGGCGTGGCATATCCGATCCAGGCATAATCCGGGTACGAGGCCTGGATCCGCTCGAGCGTCTGGCGGATGCCCGCCGGATTTCCAGCCCAGATGGCCTTCAAAGCGGGCATGGCGGCAAGATTGCGCGCCTCCCGGTACCGCTCGAACATGCCGCGATCCAGAATGTTCGCGATGACGCCAGCCTGCTGCGCTTCATGGGCCATGACGATGCCGCGAACGCGGCTCTGGGCGATATAGGCCGCGCCAACGGCAACGATGCACACGAGCGCGAAGCACAGGATGCCGACCAACAGAGTCACCTGCTGCCGGAGCGATCGATGACGCATGGCCAACATCGCGGCTGTCCGCCGAAGATCAATCATGGGCGTCGAGCCTTACCCTATCCTGCCTGTCCCAAAATACCTTCCGGCAGATCGGTTAAGAGATCCCTTCCGCAACGGAATTTGTGTTGAAAATAAAAGCAGAATCGGCCTCGTGACGCTGGGGCTCAGAACGAGAAAAGGCGGAGCAGTCGAAAGCTGCTCCGCCTTTGATGAGGTTCATGGGGCCGTGTTGGATCAGACGTCCAGGTTCGCCACCGAGAGGGCATTCTCCTGGATGAACTCGCGGCGGGGCTCCACCACGTCGCCCATGAGCTTGACGAAGAGATCGTCGGCGTCGGTGGTGTCCTTCACCTTCACCTGCAGGAGCGAGCGTACGTCGGCGTCGAGCGTGGTCTCCCAGAGCTGCTGGGCGGTCATCTCGCCGAGACCTTTGTATCGCTGGAGCTGCAGGCCCTTGCGGCCGGCGGCGAGCACGGCATTGAACAGCGAGAGCGGACCGTCGATCTGCATCTCGTCGTTCTTGCGCACGAGCTTCGCCGGCTTGGCGTAGACGTCCTGCAGGGACGTGGCGCGCTCGTCGAGCTTCTTGGCTTCCTGGCTGGCGATCAGCGCCTGATCGAGCGTCGCGGTCTGCGTCACGCCGCGCACGGTGCGCGAGAAGACATAGCCGCCCTCGCGAACCTCGCCGGTCCAGCCGCGCTCGAGCTCTTCCGAAATGGCATCGAGGCGCTGAGCGATATAGACTGCAGCTGCAGGACCGCGATCCGGGTCTTCGACCACGTCGGGACGCAATGCGCCGGCAATCGCCGCCTGCTCGACCGCCTTGCGGTTATAACGCGTGTGCAGGCTGTTCAGAACCTGCCGCACGAGACGGGCTTCGTCGATCAGGCCTTTCAGCTGGTCGCCCTGGAACTCGACGCCGGTTTCGAGACGCAATGCGGCGTTCTCGATGCCCTCACCGATGAGGTAATCTTCGAGCGCGCGCTCGTCCTTCAGATAGATCGAGGTCTTGCCGCGGGTCGCCTTATAGAGCGGCGGCTGCGCGATATAGAGATAGCCGCGATCGATCAGCTCCGGCATCTGCCGGAAGAAGAACGTGAGCAGCAGGGTGCGGATGTGCGAGCCGTCCACATCGGCGTCCGTCATGATGATGATGCGGTGGTAGCGCAGCTTGTCGAGGTTGAACTCCTCGCGGCCGATGCCGGTGCCGAGCGCGGTGATCAGCGTGCCGATCTCCTGGCTGCCCAGCATCTTGTCGAAGCGCGCGCGCTCCACGTTGAGAATCTTGCCGCGCAGCGGCAGCACGGCCTGGAAGGCGCGGTTGCGGCCCTGCTTCGCGGATCCGCCGGCCGAGTCACCCTCGACGAGCAGGAGTTCGCACTTGGACGGGTCGCGCTCCTGGCAATCGGCGAGCTTACCGGGGAGCGACGCGATATCGAGCGCGCCTTTCCGGCGGGTGAGCTCGCGCGCCTTGCGGGCGGCCTCACGAGCGGCGGCGGCTTCCACCACTTTGCCGACGAGGGTGCGGGCCTCCTGCGGATGCTCCTCGAGCCAGTTGTTGAGGGCCTCATTGACCACGTTCTCGACAGCCGGGCGCACCTCGGACGAGACGAGCTTGTCCTTCGTCTGCGAGGAGAATTTCGGATCCGGTACCTTCACGGAGACAACGGCGGTCAGGCCCTCGCGGCAATCGTCGCCGGTGAGCGAAACCTTTTCCTTCTTGGTCAGCCCTGAGGATTCCGCGTAGCCGTTCACCTGGCGGGTGAGCGCTGCGCGGAAGCCCGCAAGGTGCGTGCCGCCATCCCGCTGCGGGATGTTGTTGGTGAAGCAGAGCACGTTCTCGTGGTACGAGTCGTTCCACCACAGGGCCACCTCGACGCCGATGCCGTCCTTCTCGGAGCGGATCATCACCGGCTGCTGGATCAGCGGGGTCTTGGCCCGGTCGAGATAGCGCACGAAAGCCTCGACGCCGCCCTCGTACATCAGCTCCTCGCGCTTGTGCTCCGCGTGGCGCTTGTCGGTGATGATGATGCGCACGCCGGAGTTCAGGAACGCGAGTTCGCGCAGGCGGTGCTCCAGGGTGTTGTAGTCGTACTCCACCATGGTGAAGGTTTCCGTGGAGGCCAGGAAGGTCACTTCCGTGCCGCGCTTGCCCTCGGCGTCGCCTACGACCGCGAGAGGCGCCACCGCATTGCCGTGTTTGAACTCGATCTCGTGAGCCTTGCCGTTGCGGTAGATGCGCAGCTTGAGCCAGCTGGAGAGCGCGTTCACCACGGACACGCCGACGCCATGCAGACCGCCGGAGACCTTGTAGGAATTCTGGTCGAACTTACCGCCCGCATGCAGCTGGGTCATGATGACCTCGGCGGCCGAGATGCCTTCGCCCTGGTGGATATCGGTGGGAATGCCGCGGCCATTGTCCGTGACGGTCACCGAGCCGTCGGCGTTCAGCGTGACCGTGACTTCCGTTGCGTGGCCGGCCAGCGCCTCGTCGATGGCGTTGTCCACCACCTCATAGACCATGTGGTGCAAGCCCGAGCCGTCGTCCGTATCGCCGATATACATGCCCGGCCGCTTGCGCACCGCATCAAGGCCCTTGAGCACCTTGATCGATTCAGCGCCATAGGCGTCAGCATTCACGTTGATAGCAGGTTCGGCCATGTGGGATCCTTCGGAGCGCAGCAAAGGGGGGAGGCATGCGCTCGAGTTTTGATTCGTCAGATCAGTTATTTAGGGATGAATGGTTGAAATTTCACCCCCACGCGCATACGCGCGCGTGAATTGGGGCGGAAAATCCACCAAAAACAGCGAATCAAGCTATCTCAGAGGCAGTAAACGTTGTCTCAGTCACTCGAATGGCGATCAGCGCGCCGCAACGGCCGCGGCGGCACCCGCCATGACGGTACCCGTCGTCCGGTTGAGAATGCGGATTGCCCGTGGGCTGGTGAAGAGCCGGCGAGCGCGGGCGGCCAGGGCAATGTAGCCGGCAAAGACCACCCCGAGCACCGTCAGGGTTGCGATCGCGAGTTCAGCAAAGCCCAGCATCGTGATCCGGGTGAGGTCGAGGAACGTGGGCAGGAGCGCCAGGTAGAACACCATGACCTTCGGGTTGCCCAGGGTGAGTGCAATCCCGCCGAGGAGAAGCTTGGCGGGATGCTCCGCACGTGCCTCGGCCTCAATGTCCTGGGGCACGGCGGGGGCTGTCCAGATCTTGTAAGCGATGTAGAGGAGATAAGCGGCGCCCAGGTATTTCACCACCAGGAACACCCCGTGGAAGGCCTGGGCCAGGGCGGCGAGCCCCAGGATCGCGAAGGTGAGCCAGATTACGTCGCCTAAGGCCACGCCGATGCTGAAGGCCACGGCCTCTTTCGGCCCACGCCCGAGCACCCGCGCCACGATGGCTGCGATGCCCGGCCCCGGCGA
>JAJFBI010000110.1 GCA_020697385.1 Microvirga sp.
AAGAGCCGCGTGAGCCACGTGTCGTCCGTGTTGTCGATGGTGAGCCGCGCCTGCAGACAGGCAACCCGTGGTGGCGCTACGGCAAAGCGCGAGATGGCCAGGCGAAGCTGCCCCGGATCGGGCACGTCCTCGGCATCGTAGATCACCGTATAGCGGCCCCGCGCCAGGGGCAGGGCGACATTGAGCGCGCGGGGCTTCGTGCGCGGCTCGCCCGGTGGCGCGATCAGGATCTCGATGTTGCCTGGAATATCTATGGAACGCAAAGCCTCCGGCGTCTCGCGGTCGTCTGCCTCGAGCACGAGCTTGATGTCGAGTTTCGCCACGGGATAATCGAGCCGCGCGAGGGCCTCAAGGAAGCGGGCTACGACGCGCTTCTCCCGATAGAGGGCTGCGATGATCGTGTAGACGGGCAGGTCCGCATCCTCGATGCGGAGCGCGTGCTCATCGGTCTCGACAGGGTTGTTCAGGGATGCCGCTGCGATGCGAAGAACGATCATGCTGAGGAACAAAGGACCCATGAGGGCGCCCAGGATTCCGGTGCTCAGCCCAGGGGCAAACCCGAGGCCGAATACGATCAAGGTCAGAACCACGAAAAGAACCGCGATCTGCCCGTAGCTGACATCGGTTGCGAGGTGAGGGGCCTTGTCGGCCAGATCATGGGCGGCCCGCCGGGCGATCAGCGGGCTTTGAGCCCGGAAGACAGCCTCCCTCAGCCGGGTGGGTGTGGTGATGGCGAGCTGCCGGCGGGATCGGGCTTTGAGAAGGTCGGTCAGGGCGGGGCCGCGCGGCGCCGCCACGAATCCAGCTTTCCCACCGGCCAGAGGGGCCAAGCCCGCCAGGATGCTGTCCGGATAGCGGACATTCGACGACAGGCGCGGGGCGGCAACGAAAGGGAACCTGAGCTCGGCCGCAAGAGCCCTGTAGAATTCCTCCTCCGGGACGATCCCTTCTCTCATCAGGAATTCATCGGCCGTAACCCCGGCGGCCTGAGCGAAGATTGCGGCCTGCCAGAGGGCTTGGGGCGCATACCCGTGACTGCTGAGAAATCCGATCTCGATCGGCAGCGCTGTTGACTGTGCGGCCCCGTCCGCTAGACCCTGCCTCATCATGAGCGTCGGGTGCTTCCCTTAGGCATTCCTGAGCAGCGCAAAGCCAAGAGCAAGAGAATGTCGCCTCGATGGTCCTAGATATCGTTACATTGGTTGCCTGCCTCTCCCGCAAGATCAAGCCCCTTGGATGGGCCGGGACGCTTCTGCCCCTGACTTTTGCGCTGAACGGCGGCGCGGTTCAGGCGCAAGGAGTGAACATCCCCAATTTCTGGGATCCCAGGACCCAGCTCGAGCGCCCGGAGCTGCCGGCCACCCGCACGATCCGCTTTCTGGTCGATGACGACTTCCCGCCGCTCCACTTTCCGGGCCTCGACGGTAACCCGACCGGTCTGTCGGTGGAACTCGCCCGGGCTGCCTGCGAGCGCTTGGGGCTGACCTGCACGGTTCAGGTCCGCCGCTTCGACACGCTTCTGAATGCCCTCAACGAGAAGCAGGGCGATGTGGTGGCGGCTGCCATTCCCGTCACGGCGGATCTGCGCCGGGGCTATGCCGTGACTGGTCCCTATTTCAAGATCCCGGCCCGCTTTGCCGCGCGCCGGGACAAAAACCTGCCGGCACCGGACGCGAAGGCCCTGCAGGGCAAGACCTTGGGCGTCGTCGGCGGCACGGCCCATGAGGCCTATGCCAAGGCTTTCATGGGAGGGGCTTCCCTCAAGCCCTACCCGGAACTGGCGGCGGCGCAGACTGCTCTCAAGGCCGGTGAGATCGACTACTTGTTCGCCGATGGCCTTGGCCTTGCCCTCTGGATTGGCGGCGAGGAAGCGGCCGGATGCTGCGACTTCTCAGGCGGCCCCTATCTGGAAAGCCGTTTCTTCGGTGAGGGCATCGGCTTCATCACCCGCACCGAGGACGATGGTCTCCGTCGGGCGCTGGATTTCGCCCTCCAGCAGCTCTGGCGGGAGGGCAAATATGCCGAGCTTTACCTGCGCTTCTTCCCGATCAGCCCCTACTAAGTTCAGCCCCTACTAAGTCTTGCCGACCCTCAAGGGTTGGGTTTACCGCATTGACCCTCGCGAGCGTCGTCCCTAGTGTGCCGCGCTTCTGGAAGCATTTTCCTTTAAGCACTAGGCCCATGTCCCGAAATCTGTCTCTCGACCCCGCCCTGATTGAAGCCGCCCAGACCGCCAATGCCTGGCCTTTCGAGGAGGCCCGCAAGCTTGTCGAGCGTCTCAAGAAAACGGGTAAGAAAGAGGCCCTGTTCGAGACCGGCTATGGCCCCTCGGGCCTGCCGCATATCGGCACCTTCGGCGAGGTGGCCCGCACCAGCATGGTGCGCCATGCCTTCCGGGTGCTAACCGGTGACACCATCCCGACCCGCCTTGTCGCCTTCTCGGACGACATGGACGGCCTGCGCAAGGTGCCGGACAACATCCCCAACAAAGAACTGGTGGGCGCTTCCCTCGGCAAGCCGCTGACCCAGGTGCCGGACCCGTTCGGCACCCATGAGAGCTTCGCGCATCACAACAATGCGCGCCTGCGCGAATTCCTCGATGCCTTCGGATTCGACTACGAGTTCATGTCGGCGACCGAGTGCTACAAGGCCGGCAAGTTCGACAAGACGCTGCTCACCGTGCTTGAGCGCTACGATGCCGTGATGGCGATCATGCTGCCGTCCCTGCGCCAAGAGCGCCAGCAATCCTATTCGCCCTTCCTGCCGCTCCATCCGAAGACCGGCATCGTGATGCAGGTGCCGATCGACGAGCGCAAGTTGGACGCCGGCACTATCGTGTGGCGCGATCCCGAGACGGGCGAGCGCTTCGAGACTCCGGTCACGGGCGGGCATGCCAAGCTGCAGTGGAAGCCCGATTGGGCCATGCGCTGGGTGGCGCTCGGCGTCGATTACGAGATGGCCGGCAAGGACCTGATCGACAGCGTGAAGCTCTCCGGCGAGATCGCCAAGGCACTCGGCGGCCTGCCGCCGGACGGGTTCAACTACGAACTCTTCCTCGACGACAAGGGTCAGAAGATCTCCAAGTCGAAGGGCAATGGCCTCACCATCGACGAGTGGCTCACCTACGGCACTCCTGACAGCCTGAGGCTGTTCATGTTCAACAAGCCGCGCGAGGCGAAGAAGCTCTATTTCGACGTGATCCCGCGGCAGGTGGACGACTACCTGACCTTCCTGGAGAAGTATCCGGCGCAGGACGCGAAGGCGCGCCTGATGAACCCGGTCTGGCACCTGCACGGGGGCGAGCCGCCGACACCGGAACTGGTGTCTTCGGAAGGCTCCAACCAGCCGGGCACGACGATCTCCTTCTCCATGCTGCTCAACCTGGTGGCGGTGGCGAATTCCGAGGATCCGTCGGTGCTCTGGGGCTTCATCCGCCGCTATGCGCCGGGCGTGTCGCCGGAGACGCATCCGCGCCTCGACAGCCTCGCGAAGCGTGCCGTGCGCTACTTCGAGGATTTCGTGAAGCCCCAGAAGACCTATCGTCTGGCGGACGAGGTCGAGGCCGCATCGCTTCGGCGCCTCGACGAGGTGCTCGGATCCTTCGAGTCAGGTGAACGCCCTGCAACCGCGGAGGCGGTCCAGGACGAGATCTACAATGTGGGCCGTGCCGAGCCGCGCTACCAGGATTTCAAGGCCAAGGGTGCTACGCCCGAGCGCCCGGGCGTGTCCATCGAGTGGTTCAACACGATCTATCAGGTGCTGCTCGGCGAACCGCGCGGTCCGCGCTTCGGCTCCTTCGTGGCTCTCTACGGCGTGAAGGAGACGCGGACGCTCATCCAGAAAGCCCTCAACGGCGATCTTGTGCGCGGACATGAAGCCTTCCTGAAAGAGCGGGCGGCTTAAAACTTACTGCCGCGCCCACATGATCCGGGCCGTCCAGGCGATCTCCTCGGTGGGGATCACCTGGTCCTCTTGGTCCTTCGTGAGGGAGGTCATCTCCAGGGTCTTGGCGGAACGGCGCTTGAGTTCCTTGGCCAGGATCTCGCCATTCGTGGTGCACACGACGATCCGGTCGCCCTTGCGGGTGCTGGCGGTGGGCGAGACAATGAGCACGTCCCCATCCCGGTAGAGCGGCGCAAGCGTGTCGCCGGTGACCTCAAGGGCGAAGACCTTCTCCTGGCCGAAGTCCGGGAATTCGAGTTCGTCCCAGCCGGAGCCTTCCGTCGGAGTGCCGTCTTCGTTGAGGATCTTCGCCGAAGTTGCCTCCTCCATGCCGATCAGCGGGATCATGGAGCGGCGCAAGGAACCAGTGGGTTCGACGAGGCGCAAGAAGTCCTCGAGGGTCGCGCCGGTTGCCTTCAGGATCTTTGAAATCGACTCCGTTGAGGGCCAGCGCTCACGGCCCTCGGGACTGACGCGTTTTGATCTGTTGAAGCTTGTTGCATCAAGACCGGCCTTGCGGGCGAGGCCCGATGCGGTCATGCCATGACGTGATGCCAACGCATCGATAGCAGCCCAAACCCGCTCATGGGACAACATTGTAAAAAACCTTCGCTAGAAGCGAATAACTGAAAGCGAACCTATGATTAGGAATTAAGATTGTTCTAAGGCATAGACAATGGGCTCCCGCCTCTTGAGACAATATGTCTAATCAGGATTGCTCCTGAAGCGACGCACGATGAATCGAGCTATCATGCGCACGATCTACAAAATCTGCCCGGCATTGCTGTGGCGTGACGCCGAAGCGGCCGGACTCTTCTCCGGAGCGCCCATCGATATCCAAGATGGGTACCTCCACTTCTCAACCGCCGAGCAGGTTCGAGAGACGGCCGCGAGACACTTTGCAGGCCAAAGCGATCTCCTGCTGATCGCCATCGATGCCGACTCACTTGGGCCTGCCCTGCGCTACGAGCCGTCCCGCGGCGGGGATCTCTTCCCGCATCTCTACGCTCACCTGCCACTATCGGCCGTCCGCTGGGTGAAGCCGCTGCCTCTCGGCCAGGATGGCCAACACGTCTTTCCGGATCTCGACGCATGATCGGCGCATTATTTTCTCTCGCGAAGCCAGCCCTGCACGCGCTCGATGCCGAGACCGCTCATCAGTTGACCATCCGGGGGCTGTCCCTAGTGCCGGTGATGCCCGCGCCCGTAGACGATCCCCGGCTTTCCATCGAGGTGTTCGGCAGAACCTTTCCCAATCCTGTCGGGCTTGCGGCAGGCTTCGACAAGCAATGCGAGGTGCCGGATCAGCTTCTCGGTCTGGGCTTCGGTTTCGTCGAACTCGGCGGCGTCGTGCCCAAGCCGCAGGAGGGCAATCCGCGTCCGCGCGTCTTTCGTCTCGCGCAGGACGAAGCAGTGATCAACCGCTTCGGGCTCAACAGCGACGGCCTTGATGCGGCATGCCGGCGTCTTGCGCAGCGCCGTGGTCGACCGGGCATCGTCGGCGTCAACATCGGGGCGAACAAGGATTCCGCCGACCGCATCGCCGATTACGTGCTGTGCATCCAGCGCCTGTGCGGTCTTGCCGATTTTCTGACGATCAACGTGTCTTCGCCCAACACGCCGGGCCTGCGCGACCTGCAGGGCGAAGCGTTTCTCGACGATCTTCTCGCCCGCAGCATCGAGGCGCGAAATAAGAGCGAACAGGGCAGGCATAAGACGATCATACTTCTCAAGATCGCGCCCGACATTTCACTCGATACGCTCGACGCCATCGTGGCCACGGCCCTCAGGCGCGGCATCGATGGGCTCACGGTGTCCAACACCACGGTCGCGCGCCCGGAAAGCCTGAAGGAGAAGGCGCTGGCATCCGAAACGGGCGGTCTCTCGGGCAAACCCCTGTTCGTCCCCTCCACGAAGCTTCTCGCCGAGGCCTTCCTGCGCGTGGAACGCAGGATCCCGCTCATCGGCGTCGGCGGCGTCGATTCCGCGGAGGCCGCCTGGGCCAAGATCCGCGCCGGCGCCAGCCTGGTGCAGTTCTACTCGGCCATGGTCTACAAGGGGCCAAGCCTCATCGGCGAGATCAAAAGCGGTCTGGTGCAGATTCTCGCAAGCGAAAATACGTCGCTGGCCCAGGCGCTCGGGCGTGATGCATCGGCGATCGCCAGAGGAGAGTTGTAGAGCATCGAACGCGAAAGTGGGAACCGGTTTTGCGTGAAAAGATGCTCCAAACCAAAAGCTTAAACCATCGGACGTGAATTCGATTTCACGTCCGATGGTTTAGAGACAGAGCAGAATATTCGCCTCAGATGTTGATGCCTAACATCTTACAGGTCGTCCGTGTGTGAGCGACGCTCTCGGGCGTTCTGGCTAGCGTGCCTGTCAGCACGCGATCGTTATGAAGACGGGATGGATAGTTCGATAAGATTCCAGTGAAGAGCATGTCGTTGGAATAACTGCCGTCCATCTCTTTGATGCGAAGGTACCCGCATAGGGATGTTATTCCCTTGGAGTTCTTCGCGCCTGCAATCTTGCCGAACTTGATCCTATCCGGGCTGTCTGAGTCGATGGCTCGACTCTGCTTCAAATCCCAAGCGACTGACTCTTTGATGTCACTCAATTCATCGCTTGTCAGTCGTACAGGTGTGCCTCGTTCAAGGGCATGGCTTTGGAAAGCTGAGAGGCTGATGGCCAATCCGGCCGCGCATATGACTCTCCACATCGCCCAGCCTCTCATCGGCGCGATCCTCCTTGGCCTTTCCCGAAACCCGGCAGGGCCGAGGACGCTTGAGAAATGTTATAGAATATATTCCCGAAAGATCCAGTGTCGGTTCTATGAGAGCGGGAAATCTGCGAAGGTTTTTCTCGCCAGCCTCGGATAGAGCAGCAACTGACCTAGGCCTCTCGCGCTCAGGAAGGCGAGAAGCGCCATCCAGAGGGCCGTGTTGCCGAGGCTGCCGGCGGAGAGAAGGATGCCGGCATAGATCACGAACGCGATCACCATCAGGTCGCGCATGGATCGGGTCCAGGTCGCGCCCGTGTAGATGCCGTCGAAGGCGAAGGCGGCGGCGCCCATCAATGGCGTCAGGGCTGCGAAGACGAGATAATCCCGCGCATAAGCCCGCACGTCCGGGTTGGTCGATACGAAGTCGATGAACGGCCCGCCGGCAACCAGGAACAGCGCGGATACCGCCAGACCGAAGCCGAGGCTCCATCCGAGGCTCAAGCGGATGGCGCGGCGGAAGCCGCGCTCGTCGCGAGCGCCGATGCTCTGGCCGCAGAGGGTTTCGGCCGCGGTGGCGAAGCCGTCGAGGAAATAGCCGCCGATCAGGAACATGTTGTAGAGCACCGCATTCGCCGCGAGCGTCACATCGCCGGATCGCGCCCCCATGGCGCTGAAGATCGAGAAGGCGAGGATCAGAGCCACGTTGCGGATCATGATGTCCCGGTTCATGGCGAGCGTCTGCAGCATGGCCGCCCGGTTCAGCACCTCCGCCCATGTGACGGCCAGCGGATTGGAGCCGAGCCGCCGCAGCACGAGAACGCCGAGGCCCACGCCCAGCACCTCGGCCAAAGCCGTGCCGATGGCCGCGCCCGCGATGCCGAGGTCGAGACCCAGCACCAGCGCCATGGTCAGCACGATGTTGGCGACGTTGATCGCCACCTGCAGCAGCAGGCCGAGATCCGTGCGGCCACGTCCCAGCGTAGAGCCAAGGATCACGTAATTCGCCAGGGTGAAGGGAGCAGCCCAAATGCGGATGAAGAAATAGGTCGAGAGCGCTTCCGTTACCGCCTCGCTGGCACCCGCCATGGAAAAGGCCATGGTGGCGATGGGCCATTGCAGCAGGATCAGCAGGAGGCCCGTGGCCCCCGCCACCAGGAACGCGCGGGCCAGCGTCACGTCGATCTCGTGCCGGTTGCCAGCGCCGGTCGCCTGAGCCGTGAGGCCGGCGGTGGCCATGCGCAGCGACCCGAAGCTCCAGAACACGAAATCGAAGATGACGGCGCCGAGCGCCACCGCGCCGAGGAGATGCGCCTCGCCGAGACGTCCGATCACCGTCGCATCGACGAGCCCCAGCAGGGGCGTCGTCACATGCGACAGGGTCATCGGCAGGGCC
>JAJFBI010000111.1 GCA_020697385.1 Microvirga sp.
GGTTTGAAGCTCCGAAAATCAGACGGCACGATCCTCTTGCTTAGCTCACGAAAACTGATAGCTTGATCAATGTAACGGATTGATTTGTCTTCTGTTTCTGGACGAAGCCTCACACTCGCTTAACACTTGCGGGGCTGTAGCTCAGATGGGAGAGCGCTGCAATCGCACTGCAGAGGTCAGGGGTTCGAATCCCCTCAGCTCCACCAAATCCTCCCAGACAATTGCTTGCTCAAAGCATCGGACCCAAAAGCGAACTTGCACTTTTGGGATCCGCACGATGCTCTAAGCCGGCAGGACGACCACCTTCGACTTGACCGGCGTTCGGTCGTACAAGTGCATCATGTCCTGGGTGAGCAGGCCGACGCAGCCGCTCGTGATGCCGTTGCCGATCGACTCGGCGTCGAGGCTGGCATAGATCGTGTAGAGTGTGTAGGCGCCGTTCTGATAAAGATGAAGCGTGCGGGCGCCGAGCGGATTTTCGAGGCCGCCCGGCATGCCGCGGGCCCATTTGGCTGCCTCGGGCTGGCGCTTGATCATCGCCGCAGGCGGAGTCCAGGTCGCCCATTCGCTCTTGCGCCCGACATAGGCGTCCCCGCTCCACCGGAACCCGTCGCGGCCGACATTGGCGCCATAGCGGGTGGCGTTTCCATCCTCCTCGATGCGGTAGACGTAGTAATTGCCGGGATCGACGATGATCGTGCCGGGCGCCTCCTTGGTGTCGTAGCGAACGGTCCGGCGAAAATATTTGGGATCGACCTTGCTGACATCGATCGCCGGGATCGGGAACTTCTCGTCAGGCACCGGCCCGTAGACCCTTGACGCCTCGGCGAGGCTCATGCCGTCGGACGTCACGCAGCCGGCCAGCCCCAGCGCCCCGATACCGGCGGCAGAGCCGGCCAGAAACGACCGGCGGCTGAGAAGCCCGGCCCGGGATTTAAGCAAAGCGGCCTCGTCCGTCCCGCCGACATCGGCATTCCCACGGTTCATGATCATGATTGGCCGTTTCCCTTGTCCTGGTGCCCGACGCGACAATGCTCCGGCAACCACCCGCTGAACTTCTTGGTTGAGCGTCAGATTGCCGTCACACGACTCAATTGGCAAGCCCGGGCCTTCGCTGCGGAACCTCGAGTGACTGCACCCGGTTTAAAGCCAAGATACCTTGATGAGGCCACGCTCGCTACGGGCGGCCAAACATGCCGGGCGGGGCGATGGAGAGAGCAGCGGTGCAGGTCTTGCGGCCCGGTCAGACATGTTGGCGTATCGAGCAGGCCGACCGCGTCGCCCTCATCGTCGATGCCGCGGACTACTTCCAGATTGCCCGGTCGGCCATGCTCAAGGCGCAGCATTCCATTCTTATGATCGGGTGGGATTTCGATACCCGGATCGATCTCGACCCCGCCGATGCGGCAGGTGAATGCCCCCGGCACCTGGGGGCGTTCCTGACATGGCTTGTCGAGTCCAGGCCAGGTCTCCACGTCAACATCCTGAAGTGGGACCTCGGCATGGTGAAGTCCCTGTGGCGAGGCACGACACTCTTCCGGGTGGCTCAATGGGCTTGGCATGAGCGCATCACCTTCAAGCTGGATGGCGCTCATCCGCCCGGGGCGGCGCACCACCACAAGATCGTCGTGATCGACGACGCTGTCGCCTTCTGCGGCGGCATCGACATGACAGGCGACCGCTGGGATACGCCGGAGCACCGGGACGACGATCCCCGCCGCCGCCGGCCTTTCACGAGGCGCGCCTATGGGCCGTGGCATGACGCCACGACGGCCGTCAGCGGAGCGGCCGCCAAGGCTCTTGGCGATCACGCCCGCGACCGCTGGAAGCAGGCCTCGGGAGAAGTCCTGGCGCCGCCGCCTGCCGGCTCGGATCCCTGGCCCGACGGATTGCCCGTCGACATGGCCGATGTGGCAGTCGCAATCGCCCGGACGATTCCGGCCTACGACAATCAGGCAGAAGTGCGCGAGATCGAAGCGCTGTACCTCGCCGCAATCGCAGCCGCCCGTCGGAGCCTCTACTTCGAGAGCCAATACTTCGCTTCGCGTGCGGTTGCGGAGGCCATAGCCCGGCGCCTCGACGAGCCGGATGGACCCGAGTTCGTGATCCTCAATCCGGAATCGGCCGAAGGCTGGCTTGAGGAGGAGGCCATGGGCTCGGCGCGGGCCCGTCTCCTAGCCATGCTCCGGCGCCGCGACCGCTTCGGGCGCCTGCGGGTTTATACGCCGGTCACGGAACGGGAGCAGCCGATCTATGTGCATGCCAAGATCATGATCGTCGACGACCGGCTGCTGCGGGTGGGGTCATCCAACCTGAACAACCGTTCGATGGGCTATGACACCGAATGCGACCTCGCCCTCGAGACGGATGACGACACGCACGTTGCCCATGTGATCAGGAGCTTTCGGGCCCGGCTGTTGGCGGAGCATCTCGGCACGTCGCCGGAGCAGGTCTCTGCCACCATCGACGAGCGGCGTTCGCTGATCGCGGCCATCGAGGCGCTCTCGGGGCCCGGGCGCTCGCTACGGCCCTTCGATCCGCCATCCATCAACGATGCGGAGAAAGCCCTGGCGGATCACGAACTCCTCGATCCGGAGCGCCCGCGCTCCCTCTGGCAGGCCCTGTCCCGGCCTCACCTGCCCATCTTCAGGTGATGAGTATCACGCCCCGCGGCTCTCCAGATAGACACGCGCCGACTTGAGCGCTGCTTCGCATTGAGGATTGTTGCCGAGGATGCTTTCAGGGCGGGTCTGGCCGGTCCAGACGTTGAGGGTCGTGGTCACGACCCAGAGCGGTTCGGCCACGGCGCGCTCGGCCAGCCCCGGCAGTGAGGCCTCGGCGCAGGTTCTCACATCGGCGATCACGGCCTGAGGCGCACGCACCTGCGCCAGACGCTCGCTCATTTCCGCCTGCAGCGGATCGACGATCAGCAGACCGACGAGGGAAGTCAAAAATTCTTGAAACATGATTGCCTCTGCGCGGTAGCCGGATCGAAACGATCCGACATCACGCAAGCGCCACCGCTTCTTGCGTCAGAGGGTCCCGGATCAGGGGTCTGTTTGACAGTTAAGTATGGACAGCTGGCGTTCAAGAGCGAGGCTGGAATTAAACGAACGATACAGCGCGTCATTCTCGTAACAATTTTCGTACGTGAGTGGCATGCATCTCCCTTGCGGTGTGGCAAGTTCGCTTGGCTTTCTTCAGTGGCCTTATTCCGGTGCCGGAGCCTCAAAGTTGCCGCGATTGGCCCTGTATGAGCTGAGCTGCGCCTACCCAAGTGATTTGCGGATCGAATCGTCAGCCTCATGAGCTCTTCGCCTCAGCATCAAACCGATTTCACCTTTCCCTGGTCCGCTGCCGATCAATCGCGCCATGAGCTCATCGAAAAACTCGAACAGGTCTACAAGTTGTGCCATCTGCGCTGGCGCATCGTGGAGCAATACGGAGCTGCGGCGCGTCCGGTGCTTCACCGGATCGGCAGGGCCGTCGATCAGACGGCTCTCGCCACCGCGCTGATCGTGCTTCCGAAAGTCTTTGCCGAGTGGGACAGGCTGCGTCCCATCCTGGTCTCCAACGCTCGAACCCTGCTTCCCTTCGTTCCCCTGGTGAAGAGCGCGGAGGAGGAAGTCCTGGAGCAGGATCCGATCTGGAATCTCCTGGGACGGTTCGAGACACTCGCGCCCGACCAGCAGGATAAGGCCTCCAAGAACCTGGCGCTTCTATGGGGGCACTTCGAGGAGACCTTCGGGGGCTTGAGCGGATTCCTCGCGGAGCCGCAGGTCGAACAGGCGCTCTACCTCGGGAAGCTCGACGCCGCCTCAAAGCGCATGAAACTCGCCCGAGGATCGGATGTGGCGTTCCACTATGTCACGGTCGAAGTGATGCGGCTTTATGTGATCTGCCTGCAGACAAGGCGCTCGGATCGAGCCGCCCTTTCGCTCGCCGCCTGCGCGGCCGCTCTGATCAATCGCGGGCGCATGATGACACCGGCGATCACCCACCAGGCCGCCTAAAGCATCGGATCCAAAAGCGGACATGCACTTTTGGGATCGATCCGATGCTTCTTCTATCCATGAGAGCATCGTGCGGAAAACCGGATCCACTTTTCCGCACGATGCTCTAGTACGACGTTCTCATCAAGAGATGAGACGAGGACGGCACAACAAAGAGAAGGCCTGAGCGGATGGACCGTCAGGCCGTCGAGTTGCCAGAGAAAACGAAGGGATTCGAAGAGACAACGGTCAAGCCTCGCGCCGGTTCCCGGCCGGCGCCGCTTTCCCGGCGCCCTGCCCGCATTCCATCAACGCGGCGCAGCCTCGATGGCGTTCTGCTCGACGACGCGTTCGATCATCTCCGTCTCGCTCTTGATGCAATAGAGCGGCATGCCGCCTGCTGTCGCCGGAAGCAGGCGCAGAATTCTGAAGACGTCGTGCGGAAGAGCCAGGCAGGATGGATGAGGCCTGACGACCTGGCCGACTTTGAACATATGCGCGATCATGGGATCCTCCAGGATGTGATGGAACCGCGTTGTCAGATCGGCCCTCGCGGAACGTCGTGCCAGTAATCCCGCATCTCCTGCTCGCGCCTGCGGTCGGGCCAGACCGTATCGTCGCCGTAGAAGGCCGGCGCTCCCTGGACCTGGGCTTCGGTCACGTCGGTGCGGTAGCCTTCGAATTCCTTGTCGTAGGACAGCTTGTCCCACGGGATCGTGTGGTGCTGGACGCCGAGCCCGAAAAAGCCCCCGAAGGTCACGTCGACGTAGAGCACGCGGCCGCTCACCTTCTCGATCAGGAGACGCTTGATCGTGCCGATCTGCCGCGCGTGCAGATCGTACACGGCGGTTCCTTCCACCCGGTCGCTTTCGATCACCGGATGGGACAAGGTCGCGCGTTTGACGGGCCCCCAGAGATAGAAGCCGTTCTCCAGGATTCCGGCCGCCACGATGGCGCGGCTGATGCCGAGGCTCCACTCCTCATCGGGACCAATCTCCTGGGTCAGCGTCCAGGGCCCGAGATCGGCCGGCAGGGCCTCGCCCGTGGCGGTCTCGGTAAATCCGCGCAGATCCGGCTCCGCCTTGGACTGAAACACGTAATAGGTTCTCATGAGCGCCTCCCCTGCAACAGGATCGATCGCATCGCCCCCTTACGCATGAGCGGGCCTGAAGCCTGCTCATGCGATGATTGTAGTCCTCAATGGTTCGCCATCAAACAGGCAACATCATGTCGCAAGACGGCGGCTTGCATCGTTGGAAGAAAGATCGTTCGATGGTAGGCTCGAAAGTGATTGAAGTGAGCCTCTCACCGCAAGGAAGGAACAGGTGGCAGACTTGGCGATATCCTTGCTGGTCGTCCTTGCGGGCGCCGTCGGCATGCTCCTCCTGCTCCTCACCTGGTTCGGCAGCAGAAGCATCACGCCGGAGATCGAGGACGATCTCGACCCGATCCTGGGGCCGAAGGATCCCACGGCCATCTATGAATCGCACGGCCCCTTCATCCCCATGCCAAATCATCTGAAGACGAGCGATCAGATGGTCGATTGGATGACCAAGGAACTGCCGAAGCTGACGGCGGAGATCGCGAATCCGCGAAGCTGAATGAACGGCTGGCGATCAGAAGCGTGCGGGATTTCACGGAAACATCAGGGCCGAGGTTACGATGCTGGCACCATAGGCTATGGCGATCAGAAGCGGCGCGAGCATCGCGGCCGAGGCAAGCAGGAAGACCGACAGACTGAGAGTGCGCACGACATCCCTCCTCGTTGAGATGCCAGCAGCCTAACCGGAACCGTGACCGCAACATGGCGCAACCTTGGCCAAATGCGAAAAGCTCTCGCTCCCGCTCGCCTCAGGCGCCAGGGGACCGGTTCCCCGGCTTCTCACGCGGCGTCGGACGCGTGGCGATGTAGAGCGCGACACTCCCCATGATGATGGCGAGAACGAGAGGCAGCAGCGCGGTCTCCGTGAGCCACAGGATAAGTCCGTAGGAGACGGCCAGCATGCTCAGGGCATAGATCTTGGCGCGCTGCGGGATGGCCTTCTGATCGCGCCACGTGGTCAGCAGATGACCGAAGCGAGGATGGGTGTAGAGCCGCTCGGCCAGATCCGGGTTCGAGTGGGCAAAGAACCACACGGCGAGGAGAACGAACGGCGTCGTCGGCAAAACCGGCAGGAAGATCCCGATCACCCCGAGGGCAAGGCTGCCATAGCCCAGGCACAGATAGAGGTGACGCATCGTGGAGGTCAGGGGGTTTGTGGGCGTGTCAGATGATCATAACGCCTGTTGGCAGGATCTGTGCCAGTGAAACCTCATGTCGACGATCTTCCCGGTCCCGGACGCTCAAGGCGTTCCCACGATGCGGGGATGTTGACTTACGACGTTGGAGCAACAGGCAGAAGTTGGCGCAGTTTCCGGCGCCGAATGACGGTCTACAGAATGCTGAAGCACAAGCTGCGGAAATTGGTCCAGCGCGTCATCTTCGGGGTGTTCTGACCCTCCCCTCGGCCTCCGGCATCGCCGCTCCGCCCTTGGGGTGACACCGCAGAACTCCGAAGCCGTATGGCTTTTACAACGGATCCGGCATCCTCGATGTCCCGCCAGGATGTGCCGAGTTCACAACGCCAGTTGTAAGGGTTGCTCATCGGGGGAGCAGTATGCGGAACGGCCTCTTTCGGAGATAGGCCAAGAAACCTGATCATCTGAGACGTTCCCTTTCCGCATGGTTCTCGCTTTACGCGAACTGGCGAGTCCAACGATTTCATCCTGGCTTGGCCCGCCTTCCGTAAGGGAAGCAACGGTCCAGATCTCTGCTGGTCTTCTTTTATATGATGACCATAATATGATCTGGTTCAGCTTTGCAAGGCCCTCGCTTGAATTTCTTGCTCAGCAACGGTTTCAGCGATGTCGCCCCTTACCCAGAGGAACTCTGGACAATTTAACGTTGAAGTAGTATTATGTTTCTCATATAACCCTTCTATCGGTCGAACCAGTAACTTTGGCCGCAACCTCTCCTGGGAGAGTACACACCATGCGGTACGAAAAAGGTCATCGGGATGCTACGCGCAAGCGCATCATCAAGGTCGCAGCGCAACAGCTTCGAAAAAATGGTGTGGGCGCGAACGGAGTGGCTGATCTAATGGCAAGCGCCGGCCTCACCCATGGTGGGTTTTACAGCCATTTCCCCTCCAAAGATGCTCTCATCAAGGAAGCCGTGGAAGAGGCCATCGAACAGTTTAAGGCCTCAATGAAGAGCACCATGGAATCGAACGAGCATAAGTTCGAAGCCATCGTACGCTCTTATCTGAGCGAGCATCATCGGGACAATCCTGAGACCGGGTGCGTGGCAGGGACGCTTGCCCCGGAAATCGCCCGGCATTCACCGGCCGTACGTGCGGTCTTCACGAAAAGCATCTTCGAGTATATCGATATGCTCGCCAGTTTGCTCCCTGCCAGCGCGACATTGGAAGCCCGGCGCTCCGTGGCGATGGCAGTCATCTCGGGCACCACCGGCATGATCCAGCTCGCTCGCGCTGTTGATGACGAGGAACTTTCGGAACAGATCTTGGAGGCTGGGATCGCCGCCTGCCTGAGCCTCGCCCGTTCCATCGCGAGCTGAACGAGGCAAGTCCGTTCTGCATCAGAGCGCCAGTTTACGCTCCACGCTCGCCGCAATCTCCAGCAACCGGCGATCCTGCCCGTGACGCGCCACCAGCATGAGGCCCACCGGACGCTCGCAGCCGGCCACGGGCAGCGAGATGGCCGTGAGATCGAACTGGTTGCAGAACATGGGGTTGCGCAGGATGTGCCAGTCCGTCTTGTTGTAGAGCCTGTCATCCGCCTCCAGCGGCGCGATCAGGGGCGCCGAGACAGCCGTCGTCGGCAGCACCAGCACGTCGACCGGGAGCAGCCGCGCATCCATTGCGGCAGCCAGCGCCGCGCGCTGGCGGATCATGCGGATGTAAATCGGCGCCGGAACGGTGGCGCTGCGCGCAATCGACCATCGCACCCGCGGGTCGATCTCCACCGCCTTGGTCTCCAGCCA
>JAJFBI010000112.1 GCA_020697385.1 Microvirga sp.
GCTCCTGCACCAGGTTGAGCAGACGCTCCCAGACACCCAGGCGTGCCCAGCGGATGAAAGTCTGAGCGGCCCGCCACCAGGGTCCCAGTTCAGCGGGGACCGCCCGCCACTTGGCACCATTCTCATGGCGCCGAATGGCATCCAGTGTCCGACGCAGATCCCGCGGCAGAGTCTTACCCTTAGGACGGCACTGTTCCACCAAAGACTCCAGCATGGTCCATTGCGTGTCCGTCAGCATGACGTTGGTGCGTAATTCAGCCTGAGGTGTCGCGCGAAGACCGAGGTGAGGTATAGAGACAGTCCTCCGAAGCCGAGAGCTGCATGCCCTACAAGGTCAATCAAGAGCGCCGCCATAGGATCCCAAGGGCCCGCTACCGTGTAAAGAATTGGCGCGACTACGATGCGGCCCTGCGTCGGCGCGGCGACCTGACGGTGTGGGTGACGGCTGAGGCGATTGAGGCATGGACGCCAGCAAACACGGGCCGGCGTGGTCGACCACAGCGATACTCCGAGATGGTCGTCGAAACGGGCCTGATGCTGCGGCTGGCGTTTGCCCGACCCTGGCGCCAGACCGAAGGCATGCTGGCGTCGATCATGCAACTGCTCGGCTTGGAGCTGCCGGTCCCCGATCACACCACCTTCTCGCGCCGCAGCGTTAATCTGACCGTCGCCAAGGCGGTGAGAACAGCAACCGGCCCCGTGAACGTGGTGATTGACTCCACTGGCCTGAAGGTGTTCGGGGCCGGCGAATGGCAGCGCGAGAAGCATGGCGGCAAAGGGCGCCGGACATGGCGCAAGTTGCACCTCGCTGTTGATCCCGAATCCGGTGCGATCCTCACCTCAGAGCTGACCACCACGGAAGACGGCGATGCCTCACAGGTCGGACCGCTGCTGGATCAGATCTCGGGCCCAATCGCCTCGGTCACGGCGGACGGCGCATACGACGGTGCTCCTGTCTACCGTATCATCGCCGAGCGGGATCCTGCCGCCGCTGTGATCATCCCACCGCGATCAACGGCAGTGCCGAGCGACACGGCCGAGACAGCGCCCACCCAGCGAGACCGGCACCTCCAGATGATCCAGGAGCGCGGGCGGCTCGGCTGGCAGAAGGCGGTGAACTATGGCCGGCGATCATTGGGCGAGGTGGCGATGATGCGCTACAAGACCGTGATCGGCCGCCGCCTCCACGCCCGGACCATGCCGACGCAAGAGGCCGAAGCCGCGGCCGGCTGCAAGGTCCTCAACATCATGACCCGCCTTGGCATGCCGGTATCCCGGCGCATCGCCTGAACTCAAACGTCAAGGGCTGAATGCGGCTCCCATCTGAATTACGCACCAAAGTCCACCCGATGCCGCTGCCTGGGGATGCGGTGCCGGCGAGCGGCATTGGCTTTGAACGGCATAGCGGATCTTTGTTCAGACGCGGACAGGCTGCTATGCTACCCAACTCCGGTTACCAACTCACCTATTCGTGCAACAACGCGCCGGACGCCCTGACAGGCAGGGATCGTCAGCCCATGATCCAACCCCTGATCCTTCTGTTCTCTGCCCGAAATCCCTGCCGATAGGGTGAGGTGGTGTTCCGTTACGCTTTCTATAAGGCACTCTTCCCACGGACTTTCAAATGTGATCTTCTATCCCGATAAGAGACGCGAAAAGCGCATTCAGGGAGGATACAGGGACCGTGGACAGATCTGTCTTGGCCGCGATCGATGTTGATCATCTTCAGGTCAGTTATGGAAGCCAAAGGGTGCTGCACGGCGTCAGCCTTTCGGTTGTACCTGGCGAGTTCATCGCCATTCTAGGTTCGTCCGGCTGCGGGAAAACCACGCTTTTGCGAACTATCGCTGGATTTCAGAAAGCCTCCGGAGGGGCCATACGGCTGTTCGGCCGGGATGTGGTGAACATGCCGCCCGAGAGGCGCGGCATGGCCATGATGTTCCAGTCCTATGCCCTCTGGCCGCATATGACCGTGCTTGGTAATGTCGGCTATGGCCTGCGACTGCGCGGAGTGCCGAAGGACGAGATCCGCAGCCGCGTCGCCAAAGTCCTGGCGATGCTCAATCTCACCGGCTTCGAAGATCGCAAAGTAACGAACCTGTCAGGCGGTCAGCGCCAGCGCGTGGCCCTGGGGCGGGCCCTGGCCATCGAGCCTGAGATCCTGCTGCTCGACGAACCTCTGTCCAATTTGGATGCCAAAGTGCGCATCCAGCTGCGATCCGAGATCAAAGCCCTTCAAAGCCGTCTCGGATTCACGGCCATCCATGTCACACATGATCGCGAGGAGGCTATGACCATGGCCGACCGGATCGTGGTGATGGATACTGGTCGGATCGCGCAGGTCGGGGCGCCGAAGGAGGTTTACGACCATCCCAACTCGCCTTTTGTGGCGAGCTTCATGGGGGCTGAGAACACGCTCAGCCTCGATGTCCGTCCATCCGGATCGGGTGTCGAGGTCAGGGCTGACGAGGCGCCTCCGGCCCTTTACAGCGGAGAGGTGCCGGTCGGACCTGTAACTGCATATTTCCGCGACGATGTCGCTTCGCTTGACGATCCGAATGCACGGGTCGACGGCTCGATTGTCCTTCCCGGAAACATCACGCAGAGAACGTATCCGGGAGGCCATTACAGGTACGTGGTCGCAATCGGCAACCGTCATTTCACCGTAACGGACGACCGCTATCACGAACTCGCTCGTCCAGTAGGCCTGCGCCTGCCGCTGGCATCGTTGCACATGTTCTCCAACAACCAGACCACGGGAGGAAACCATGCATAAGAACCTATTGGCTGCGGGCTTCGCAGCACTTCTGATGACCAGCGCAGTGAGCGCGCAGACGCTCAATGTCGCGACTGCAGGCGACCAGAATATGGTCGATTACATCAAGGACTATCTCGGACCGATGTTCGAGAAGAGCCATCCGGGCGTGAAGGTGGTGGCGGTCGGCACCGGCCCGGGTGACGGCGGCTCGCAGAAGATCTTCGAGAAGCTCGACGCCCAGAAGAAAGCGGGCGCCAATGCCGACTTCGACGTGGTGGTCATTCACCAGAAAGCCGCCGGCACCATGGTACAGGATGGATTGATCAAGAAGTACCGGGATGCTCTCCCGACAGGGAAGCTCGTGACGCGCGACACGGCGACGAACGCGCTCGGCACCGACGTGTCGGGTTACGTCATGCCCATGTTCCATTCGCAAACGGCCATCGCGTATAACCCGGATCTCATCAAGACTCCTCCCAACAGCTATGCCGAACTGCGCGACTGGGTGAAGAAGAACTCGAAACAGTTCGGCTACAACGGCATCAAGGGCGGAATGTCGGGCGTCGCCTTCGTGACTGGATGGGTCACGGCTTTCGCCGGCGATGCGGCAAAGCTGGAAAAGGGGCCGTATGACGCAGCCACCAAGGCCACCTGGGACAAGGCCATGGCCGATTTGAAGGAGTTCAACCAGAACGTCGTCATCACCCCCGGCAACGCTGGCACGCTCGACATGCTGAACCGTGGTGAGATCGCCATGGGACCGGTCTGGGTCGATATGTTCTACACTTGGAAGGCCGAGGGCAAGCTGCCGCCTAACATGCGCCTGAAGCTTGTGTCTCCCGGCATGCCTGGTCAGCCGATGTACTATGCCATTCCGTCCAAGACGGCGCAGGAGAAGCTCGCAGCCGAGTTCATCGCACTCGCGACGAGCCCGGACGTGCAGGCGGAAGGCATCGTGAAACGCTTCAACTGGTATCCTGGCATTGATGCCAAGAATCTCGAAGGCAAGCTCGATCAGGCAGTCTGGAATCAGCTCTTCGCCGATATTCCGCCGGACGCTCTCGCGACTAACGGCAAGCCATTCCCGATCGGCCCCTATTTCAACGACATTCTTGAGACTTACGAGAGGAAGGTTGCGAACTAGCCTATCCTTTATGCGTGCGGGCGGCCTATTAGCAGGTCGCTCGCATTTCATTCCCCGCTCTTTGCGGTGAGACCGGGACACTTCCAGATCATGGCAAGACCCTCCTTCTTCGGCCTTCTTCTCATCGCGCCGGCATTGGCGATGATCGGCGGGCTGTTTTTATATCCGCTCGGGTTCTCACTGGTTGCAGCCTTCACAGAACCGGATGGCGATCTGTCGGTTATGCACTTTCAGAAGGCATATGAGCTTTATTCCACAGACATTCTATTCACGATCTTCATCGTCGTTGTCTCAACGCTGCTGACGGGCCTGTTCTCCATTGCGATTGCAGGGATCCTCACGCTCAGCGAAACGCCGTGGCTCGTTGGCGCTCTGCGCAATCTTTACCGCTGGCCGCTCTTCATTCCGTTCATCGTCGCAGCCCAGTGCATGCGGACCTTCCTGGCGAAGAACGGCCTCATGAATAATTCCTTCGTGGCGCTCGGGTTGATGGAGCCGCTCCAGACCACGAGCTTCCTCGATTGGCGCGGCATCATTATCACGTTCGTATGGAAGCAGGTGCCCTTCGTGACGCTCATGCTGGCCGGAGCTATGGCATCGGTCGATCGCGCCACCATCGAGGCTGGGCGTAATCTCGGCGCTTCTAGGGTGCGGGTGCTGATCGAACTCGTGCTGCCGCAGGTCGCGCAGACGCTGCTCGTGGGCCTCGTCCTTTCCTTCGTAACCATGCTCTCTGTCCTGTCGGTGCCGATGATGGTCGCAGGCTCGCAGCCCACCATGCTGACAGTGGATATGGCCTTCCGCATCAACTCCTATGGAGATTACGCAACCGCCAACGCGCTTGGCGTCATCTCCTATGCGATCGCCGGAACGGTGGCTTGGATCTATCTGCGGCATAACATCAAACGCGAGGTGCAGGCATGAGTGGAGAGACCCCTCTGTTGCCTGCCCGTGCCGAGCCGATGGCTCTGACGGATCCGGCATCCGGCGTCCGGCGCCGGTCGGTTTACTCTGATGCTGGGGCAAGGTTCCGGAGTATGGGCTCCGCAGGCCTCAAGATCCTTGGCCTTGCGGTCTTCGCCTTCCTGCTCTTCGGACCTCTGGCCAATTTAGCCCTGTGGTCGGTTGCCGAGCGCTGGTATACGCCTTTCAAGCTCCCAGTCTCCTATGGCATGCGCTATTGGGAGGTGGTTTTCCGTCCCACGGGTGATGCCATGGCATCGCTTGCGACGAGCGTCAGCATCGCCTGTCTGACGGTTCTCGTGGCGCTCGCAGTTTCGGTTCCGGCCGGTTATGCGCTGGCGCGCCTCAAGCTGCCCTGGCGGACGGCCCTGATGATCCTGTTCCTGTTGCCGCAGGCCTTTCCATCCGTGGCGATCTACATCAACGTGGCACGGGTATTCTACAGCATTGGGCTCACCGGAACGATCACCGGCGTCGTGCTTGTTCATGCGGCGCACGGCCTCGTCTATTCGGTGTGGATCGCCGCCGCTGCCTTCGCTGCTATCGACCGGGACCTCGAACTGGCTGCGCGCAATATCGGCGCTTCGCCACTGCGCACGTTCTTCACCGTAACATTGCCGCTGGCCGCCCCAGGCATCATGGCAAGCGCCATATTCGTCTTCCTGGAATCGCTTGATGAGTTCACCGGAACCTTCTTTGTCGGCGTCCCCCAGGTTACGACCCTGCCGCTTCTGCTCTATAACGCGAGCATGGGCGGCAACTACCAGATCGCCTCCATCACAGCGCTCATTCTTCTCGTGCCCTCTGTCCTGTTCATGATCGTCATCGAGCGCTTCCTGAAAGCCGACGTGCTGAGCAAGGTCGGCCAGTAAGATCATCACGGACCACATGATCAGAATCATAACCTGGAACATTCAATGGGGGTTGGGCATCGACGAACGGGTCGATCTCAAACGCCTCATCGACGATGCGCGCGCGATTGCGGATTTCGATGTTCTCTGCCTACAGGAAGTTTCAGACAACTTCTCCGAGCTCAAGGGCAGCAGCGGCGGAAACCAGTTTGCCGAAGTCGCGGAACTGCTGCCGGATTACACCGCCATTGAGGGTGTAGCGCTCGACATACCGGGCAGGTCAGGAGGGCGCAGCCGGTTCGGCAACATGATTCTGTCGCGCCTCCCGGTCGCGCAGGCGCTGCGTTACACCCTGCCGTGGGAGGCCGCAGCAACCCGCAACATGCCGCGCCTGCTGCTCGAAGCCGTTGTTGAGACACCCTCCGGCCCGCTACGGGTCATGACCACACATCTTGAGTATTCATCGGGCGTGCTGCGCCAAGCGCAGGTCGGGGGGATCCGGGAGGTTCATCGCACGGCCTATGAGCGCAGCGTCACGTCGCGCGAGAACGGCCCTGGTACCTACGCCTTATTCCCAACCTCGTCGTCCGCTGTGCTGACGGGAGATTTCAACATGCGGCCGGACGACCCGGTGAAGCGGCAGATTTCGGATCCGTTCGACAACGGAGCACCCGCTCTTCTGGACGCTTGGCAAGCTGTCCATGGGTCACAGCTGCATCCGCCTTCATTCTGTCTATTCGAGCAGTCGAACGGACCTCCGCATTGCTGTGATTTTATCTTTGTGACGGAAGATCTGGCACCTAGAATCCGTAAAGTCGCTTACGACCAGAAGACGCAGGCCTCTGACCATCAACCTGTGCTGATCGAACTCAATATGTAGATGAACCCCTTGATTATAGCATCTGAACCGTCCCGGGATTCCCGGAGGCTCCAACTCCTGACAGGATGGAGCCATGACCAAGCGAACACCCCCTTATTCACCGGAGGTCCGCGAGCGGGCGGTCCGGATGGTTTTCGAGCACCGCAACGAGTACGCCTCGCAGTATGAGGCGATCTTGTCGATTGCGGCCAAGATCGGCTGCTCGCGCGAGACGCTGCGCCACTGGGTGCGCCAGGCTGAGCGCGACCAGGGCCTGCGCCCTGGGCCAACGAGCCAGGAGCAGGAGCGGATCAAGGCGCTTGAACGTGAGGTGCGAGAGCTGCGCCAGGCCAACGAGATCCTGCGCAAGGCCAGCGCGTATTTTGCCCAGGCGGAGCTCGACCGCCGCTTCAAGCCATGAAGGCGTTCATCGACGAGCATCGTGAGGTCTACGGGGTCGAGCCGATCTGCCGCGTGCTGCCGATCGCCCCGTCGACCTACTACGAGCACGCCGCCCGCAAGGCCGATCCCGACCGCAGGCCGGCACGCGAGCGCCGGGATGCCGAACTCAGCCAGGAGATCCGCCGGGTCTTTGCGGCAAACTTCGGCGTCTATGGCGTCCGCAAGGTCTGGCGCCAGATGCAGCGCGAAGGAATTAAGGTCGCGCGCTGCACGGTCGCCCGGCTGATGCGGCAGATGGGCCTCCAAGGGGTGGTGCGCGGCAGGAGCATTCGGACCACCGTCAGCGATGCTGCGGTCCCATGCCCGCGCGACCGGGTCAACCGGCAGTTCACGGCGCCGCGGCCGAACGCCTTGTGGGTCAGCGACTTCACCTATGTGGCGACCTGGTCGGGCTTCGTCTATGTGGCTTTCGTGATCGATGCCTTCGCCCGCCGGATCGTGGGCTGGCGGGTGTCACGCACGGCCCGGGCCGAGTTCGTACTCGATGCCCTGGAGCAGGCGCTCCACGAGCGGCAACCTCTCCGGCGAGCCAACCTCATTCACCACAGCGATAGAGGGGTTCAATATGTGTCGATCAAGTACACCGAGCGCCTCGCTGAGGCGGGGATTGAGCCGTCAGTCGGCAGTGTCGGCGACTCGTACGACAATGCCCTGGCGGAAACCGTCATCGGCCTCTTCAAGGCTGAGGTGATATACCGGCGTGGTCCGTGGCGCTCTTTTGAGAGCGTCGAGTTCGCCACCCTCGAATGGGTCGATTGGTACAACAATCGGCGCCTGCTCGAGTCCATCGGCAGCATCCCGCCTGCCGAGGCGGAAGCCGCCTACTACGCTCAGCTTGAGGTCACGCCGATGGCCGCGTAAAGTCCAACCCAATCAGCCTCCGGAAAATCCGGCGCGGTTCACTTTGCCGCGACGGTATGCAGCTGCGAGGTCAGCTCCTTTTTTGAGCGCCGGCCGCGCGGCC
>JAJFBI010000113.1 GCA_020697385.1 Microvirga sp.
GCGTTTCATTCTCTATCTCCTTGCAATCGGGCTGATCAGCTTTTCATCCGCCGGTCGGGTATGGGCCATAACAGCTCAACTGGTAACGGAAGGTACGGAGTTCGTCGTCCGGCTCAGCGATGGCCGCTCTCTTCGTGATGCCGAACTCATCGGATTGAAGCTGATCCTTCGGCACGAAGGCCAGGATGTCGAGGTCCGTATCGACGGGGTGAGCAAGGATGAAGAGGCTGTCGGCGGCCCGGTCAGTCTTTATCAGGTGTCGATTGCCGACCCGTCGAACGGAACCCGCGGCGACCTCTGCCAGCCCGATGTCAGTGGTCGCAAAGTCGGCTTTCCTCTCTCAAATGGCAGCGGCTTCAGCTTTACCTGCACGAGCGGCGCCGAGGGCAAGTGTGTCCTGATGGGCTATCGCCCTTGGGAGACGCATCAGGCTGGCGTGCCAATGTCCGACCTGCACCGGGCCTGCGTGCATGCCATGCGGGCCGATTACGGCGGTGACAACCGGCCGGCGACGAAGGACGGCACCCTCGTGAATGTCTATGACCGGTTCGGTATCCGGAAGCCTGTTTTCAACGCAGGTTTGGAATTCGAGGCGGCCTGGGGGCCTGACGGGGCTGTCTGTGTCGCCCATCCTCGCATCGTCGGGAACGCGAGCCTCGATGATTTGGCTGAGCGTTATCCCCGTTTGAAGAATCGCCTCGGCGCTTTGAGTTGCTCCGAAGAGAACATGCGCTCAGAACCGCAGGCTTTGATTTTCAACAAATCCAAGGTTGTATCCAACACGCCGAAGTAACGGGATGCCTCGCTGTCCATGTGTGCAAGCACACATTTCAAGATGAAGCACTGCCTATTTTGACGAAATGGCTCTGAATACTCTCTGTATGAAGAGGCGCCAGTCCTGATCTGCGCCATAGCTCCAACGATGTTACGCGTCGTAACGTTTCTAAAATCGTGGAGATTACTATGTACCATGGTGCAAAGGGTGCAGCGCTGATCGCCCTGCTGACCCTTACGGGTGTGACTGCCCAAGCGGCTGAGTCAACCAACGGTTCAAACCTCAACGGGTCCAACCTCAACGGATCCAATCTCAATGGCTCCAACCTCAATGGCTCCAACCTCAATGGAACGGCCCCAGGACGGGATTTCCTCGGATCTCATGTCTCGGCGTTGATCACTCCCAATGGAATAATCGTCACTTTGGATTGAGCCTGAATGCGCTCGACAGGCATCCTGCGGGGTGCCTGTTCCGACATGACGGAGTCTGGCTCATGCGGTCCATTTTCTTGACGCTTGTGATCGCTCTGACCTCGGTCGTCAGCGATGCCCAGGCGCTGAGCGGGAAGCTTCGCGCCGATGGAACCGAATTTGTCCTGCGCCTGAGCGATGGGCGCATCCTGCGCGGGGCCGATGTCGTCGGCATGCAGCTCGTGGTTCAGCATCTCGGTGAAGCTGTTACCATCCGCATTGAGGATGTAAGCGAAGCCTCCAAGGCAGCCGGCGGAGCCGTGTTCCTCTATCGCGCTTCGGTTCATGAGCCGGACGGCTCAAGCCATGATCTCTGTTTGCCCGATGCGGCAGGCCTCAGGGCGGGGTTTCCGATCCCTGACGGAAAGGGCTGGTTTTCGTTCTCCTGCACCAGCGGCGTGGAGGCAAAATGCGTGTTGATGGGATACCGCCCGTGGGAGCAACACCCCTCCGGGGCTTCCATGCGTGACTTGCACAAGGCCTGCATTCATCTCATGCGAGCCGATTACGGAGGCGATGATCAGCCAACGACGCGCGACGGCACCCCTATCGACGTGGAGGATCGCTTCGGCATCCAGACATTCGATCACGTGGACGGGATGACCTTCGAGGCGGCGTGGGGACCCGATGGGGCACTCTGCGTGGCGAGGCCCCGCATTGCGGGCAACATCGCCCTTGAAACCCTGGCGAAGCGCTATCCTCACCTGGAGCAGGCCCTCGGGCCGGAGGCCTGCACGCGTGAGCGGATGGCCGGCGACGCAAGGGTTCTTCTGTTGAACCGATCCCACCCCAACTAGAGCATCGTGCGGCCCGCTGGGTCCGCACGATGCTCTCACTCAAGAAGAATGCATCGGATGGATCCCAAAAGTGCAAGTCCACTTTTGGGTCCGATGCTTTAGGAGCGGCCCGTAGCGTCCTTGCCTCGCAGGATCAGCCGGTTCCCGCGCACCTCGTAAGATCCCAAACGCTCGAGAAAACTCATGCCGAGCAGGTTGGCGTGGAGCACGCCTGTGCGGGCGATGAGCGCGCGGACGTTGCGCTCCGTGATCGAGCCGACCGTCAGGCGTTCAATCATCACGGGAGCCGCGAGGGCCGCGCCGTTGGCGGTTGAGACGGGGACCGAATAGTTCAGCGTCTCAGGCTTGAACCCCAGTGCCGCGGCGTTTTCCGCCCGCAGGACCACGGTGCTGGCACCCGTGTCGAAGATGAAGCGGGTTTCAAAGCCGTTCACCTCGCCCTGGACCATGAAGCTCCCGTCCATCCGTCGGGCGGCCACCACTTCGCCCTCGGGGGTCGTAACGGTGCGGCCGACCGCGATGTCGCCGATGGCGCGGTCGAGCACCGTCTGCAATTCCTCGCGGGAGGCATAAGTGACGAGCAGAGCGATGAGGATGCCGCCGCTCAGGGCAATGGACTGCACCCCATAGGTCCAGTGGCGGGCGAAACCCTCCACGATGGACGCCGCCATGACGAGGGACAGCCCGCCGAGGGCCATGAGACCTGCAGCCTCCATGTTGGAGAACTCGCCGATGTTGTCCTCGGCGAAGAGCCCGGTCAGAAGGGCGCCGATCAGGAGAAGCAGGCCCGCCCCGCGAATGCCCGGCATCAATCGGCCTTGCCCGGCTCGTGCGCGAAGGGGGATTCGAGGGCGAAGGCTTGGCGCATGCGCTCCGGCAGCTCGGCCATGATCAGTTGACGCTCCTCCTCCGTGATGCGGTACCAGCGGGTAATCTCCTCGCGCGTGCGGCCGCAGCCTTCGCAGAGACCGGTTTCGGCATCGAGAGTGCAGACGCGGATGCAGGGGCTTGAAACACGGGTCATCTGAGAGCGCTTTTCGGCGAAGTGGTTCCGGTTCGCCGCCAAAAAGCGCGGCCATGCAAAGAGAAAGAAGTGACTCCACGTCAGTGGAAGCACTTCTCTTCATGTCGTCACGGTTAGAGAACGGTCAAGAGGCCGATCAGCGCGGCGACCTCCGCCGCCTGCTGGGCGGCGCCCGCGATATCCCCCGTCTGCCCGCCCAGATGGCGCTCCGCAAAGCGGGTGAGGGCAAGGCCTGCAAGGCCGGAAAGCAACAGCATCAGGGCAATTCCGGCAGCCGGCAGGCCGGAAAACGCGCCGAGCACAACCGCAAGGAGGATGGCGATTCCTCCTGCCTGCCAGAAGGTCTTTCGCGCCGGCTGGCCGACTGCCTGGGACATCCCGTCCAGGCGGGCCGGGGGTAGGAACACGAGGGGCATCAGGCCCGCCGTGCGGGACAGAGACGCCGTGATGAAGATCGCCGCTAGGACGGCGCCGCCATCGATCCGCATGGCCAGGGCTGTCAGGGCGCCGATACGGAGTGCGAGCGAGAGGAACAAGGCCGAGGCGCCGAAGGAGCCGATCCGGCTGTCGCGCATGATCTCCAGGCGCTTCTCGCGGGTGGTGCCCCCGACGCTGTCGGCAGTATCGGCAAGACCATCCTCGTGCAGGGCGCCGGTGGTCAGTACCATAGCGGCAACCGACAGGGTCGCGGCAAGCCACGGGCCGAGATCGACGAGTAGGGCGAGCCCCATCACGGCGGCCGGCAGGAGGCCGAGCACGAGGCCCGCGACTGGGATCATGCGCAGCAGGCGCGGAAAGCTCGGCGGCGCATGGGCGTCATGCTCGAAAGGAAGGGCTGGCACCGGAAGCCGGGAATAGAAGCGAACACAATGGGCTAGGTCGGTCGTCGCCGTCCGCCATGCGTTCATGGGCGTCGCCTCGCCCGGTTCAATTTGCTCCGACATGCTTCACCCCGCGTGCATGGGCCGTTATAGGTCACGCCTCTTCGCGTTCTGCAATGCCCCATGGGCTGGAGCCCTCCATGTCTGATGCCATGTCCTCACCTTTCGACGATATCCGCCGCCTGATCACGACCATGCCGGGTCCGGACGAGGCCGCCGTCGAGGCCGTGCGGATACGCGACCGGCAGCTCACCAAGCCGGCCGGTAGCCTGGGGCGCCTGGAATGGATCGCGGAGTGGCTCGCCGCCTGGCAGGCCAAGTCCACGCCCAGCGTCGACAGGCCGCTCGTTTGCGTGTTCGCGGCAAGCCATGGCGTGACCGCCAAGGGCGTGTCGGCATTCCCCTCGGATGTGAACCGGCAGATGCTGGAGAACTTCGCCGCGGGAGGCGCCGCCATCAGCCAGATCTGCGCGGCCTATGGCCTGGGCTTCAAGGTCTTCGACCTCGCCATCGACATGCCGACCGGCGACATCACCGAGGCGGACGCCATGGACGAGAAGGCTTGCGTCGCCACCATGGCGTTCGGCATGGAGGCGATTGCCGGCGGTACGGATCTGCTGGCCATCGGCGAGATGGGCATCGGCAACACCACCATTGCGGCGGCGATCTACACGGCGCTCTATGGCGGGCCGGCCGAGCACTGGGTCGGACGCGGCACAGGCGTGGATGATGAGGGCCTGAAGCGCAAGGTCGCGGCTGTCGAGGCAGCGATCGCCCATCATGGCGAGAACCTGAAGGACCCGCTCGAGATGCTGCGCCGCGTCGGCGGGCGCGAGATCGCCGCCATGGCGGGCGCAATCCTGGCTGCGCGGCTGCAGCGGATTCCGGTGGTGCTCGACGGCTATGTGGCGACCGCCGCCGCGGCCATCCTCCACGCTATCCATCCCTCGACCATCGATCACTGCATTGCAGGTCACTTGAGCGCCGAGGGCGCGCATCAGGACGTGCTCGCCCGCCTCGGCAAGATCCCGCTTCTGGCGCTCGGCATGCGCCTCGGCGAAGGGTCGGGCGCGGCTTTGGCCGCCGGCCTCGTGAAGGCGGCCGCTGCGGTTCATCGCGACATGGCCACCTTCGGGCAGGCGGGAGTGTCCGAGCGCCTGTCGTGAGACTCCGGCGCCGCCGCTCCAGGCGGAGCGGCATCACCTCGCTTATCGTGGCGCTGGCGCTCGCCGGCGGAGCCGGGCTCGTGCTGAAACCGAGCGGGCGCTCGCTGGAGGGCCGGGCTCAGGTCACCGATGGCGACACGATCCGCATCGGTGAGGCGCGCATCCGCCTCAAAGGCATCGACGCCCCTGAGATGGAGCAGCGCTGCGCTAAGGCCGGCCGCTCCTATGCGTGCGGCGAGACGGCCCGCCGGGCGCTGGTCGATCTCGTCTCGGCTAAGAATGTCCGCTGCCGCGCCACCGGGCGTGATCGCTACCAGCGCATCCTCGCCCGCTGTACCGTCAACGGCACCGATATCGGCACGCAGATGGTGGAGAGCGGTTGGGCTCTCTCTTATGGGCGCGATTACGATGCCGAGGAGACCAAGGCTCAGGAGCGCGGCGTGGGGCTCTGGGAGGGCGAGTTCGAGCGCCCGCAGGACTGGCGCAGGGAAAAAGCCTCACGCAGCTGATCTCAGCCGAGGGCTGCGGCTCCGAGGGTGGCCGAGAAGGTGAGAAGGATCAGGGCCGCGCTCCGTTGGATGGTCTGCGGGCGGATGAAGAAACCCGGCTGCGACAGGGCCGATCCGAAGCCGATCCAGGCCAGTGCAATGGGCACGATCACTGCCGCGAAGATGCTGATGGCTTGAAGGAAGGCCGCAGAGGTCTCGAAGGCCGTTTCGGGGAAGATCACCGCTGCAAACAGAAGTGCCTTCGGATTGAGCAGGGTTGCCGCGAAGACCCGGCACGTTCCGAAGCCTGATCCGCTCAGCGCCTCTCCTGCCTTTGACCACAGCCCCCAGGCGACAGCCATCAGATAGGCCGCGCAGGCGAACCGAAGAGCCGGCTTCAGCCAGGGCAGGGCGGCCGAGGCCGGTTCCAGGAACAGGCCCCAGCCTGCGATGGCGAGCGCGTAACCCAACAGCTCCGCGGGTACGAGCGGCAGGGAACGGCGGAAGCCCGCCTGGGCGCCAGAACTGGCCAGCAGCGTGTTGGTCGGACCCGGCGTCGCCAGGATGGCAGCCACGCCCGGCACGAAGGTGAGGAGGTCGATCATGCGATGCTTTTAATCGGCGCTAAGCAGGCCTTCCTTGATCCGCCTCAAAAGGTCGCTTCGATACAAGGCCTGAGACTTCCTATCTGATGAGTATGAATGCCCAACCGAATTTCAACGATCTCGCCGTCCAATTGCGAGCCTGCCGCATCTGCCGTGATGCGCCGCGCTACGGCATGGCCCTGCCGCACGAGCCGCGCCCCATCATCCAGGGCAGCGCCACGGCGCGTTTGTGCATCGCCAGCCAGGCGCCCGGCACCCGCGCCCATGCCAGCGGCATCCCGTTCGCGGACCGTTCGGGTTCACGGCTGCGCGACTGGCTCGGCATGGACGAGGCCGCCTTCTACGACGCCTCCAAGGTTGCCATCGTGCCCATGGGCTCATGCTTTCCAGGCCAGGATGCGAAGGGCGGCGATCTCGGGCCGCGCCGGGAATGCGCCGAAGCTTGGCGCCAGCCCCTGTTTCAGGCATTGCCCAATCTCGATCTCGTCCTGCTGATCGGCCAATATGCGCAGGCATGGCATCTGGGCGACAACTTCAAGGATGGGCTCACCGAAACGGTGAGGCGCTGGCGCGACATCCTTGGCAATCCGCAAAAGCCTCGCATCCTGCCCCTGCCGCATCCCTCCTGGCGCAACAACGGCTGGCTGAAGAAGAACCCCTGGTTCGAAGCCGAACTGCTGCCGACGCTGCGGAGGGAAGTTCGTGAATTGCTCCAGAATGGCGAATAATAAAATCTGTAAAAATACTGGAATAAATGTTGTCTGAATGAAGAGTAATAATAGTAATCAAAATAACATTCGGAACGATTAGTCTTGTTGAGTGTTTACTTGATATAGATCAGGTAATTTCATGACATATATTCCTTTTCATCAAGACAGCCATTTCTTTGACGGACGCCTCACACCCTCGACGGTTCACCCCTGTGATTGTGCGGCCGGTGAGGATGAGTTCAGCCCGGTTGCATCATCGATCGGACTTCTTCGGGAAGCGAAGGTTTCCGGATTGCCGGACTTTCCCGACATCGATGATCCCGCAAATCTCAACCTCGTTCCCTGGATGTACCTGCCACGCAGGGCCAGGCATCGGAACGAGCAGCCTCGTCTGTTCAGGCAGTAGCAAGTTCTGTCGCCTGCCGCTGCATCACGCCCAATTCCCGTTCTCTGAAGGAGGCCTTCCTTGTCCGATTATCTTTATGCCTGTGGCCAGCACGTGACGTTCACGGGCAGGCGCGTCATGAGTCCCTCCTGGACGGGGGCTTTCGTCATCACCAAGCTGCTACCGTCCGGCGGCGAAGAGCCCCGATATGAGATCAAGAGAATCGGGGAGACCCACACCCGCGCAGCCCTGGAGAGCGACCTGACGGCCCGGGCCGAGACCCTGCAGTCATCCGTCTTCTAAATCACTCCACAATCTGAACTGGTTTGGGCTCCGAAAGTGGTGTCCATTTTTGCGTCCGATGCTCTATGTTCAAGCGCGACGATAAGGAGCTTGGATAGATGAGCCCGACGACCCTGCGCTGCACCGTCGACGGACCGGTCGCGACGATCACTCTCGCGCGGCCCGACAAGATGAACGCGTTCAACGCCACCATGCATGCCGAGCTGCGCGACGCGCTCGATCAATGCGAGCGCGACGAGAATGTGCGCGTGGTGGTGCTGACCGGCGAGGGGCGCGCCTTTTCCTCGGGCCAGGACCTGACGGTCGACCTCAAGCGCGACGAGAATGGGCGCCTCGATCTCGGACCGGCCCTGGAGCGGGATTACAACCCGCTGATC
>JAJFBI010000114.1 GCA_020697385.1 Microvirga sp.
CGAAATACAATGGGTTCACAGCTACGTCACGGACAACAAAATCTACTGCATCTATCGGGCACCGGACGAGTCCATGATTCGCCAACATGCCCAGAAAGCCGGATTTCCGGCGAACAGCATTGCCAAGGTCCAGAGGGTCATAGACCCGACGACGGCCGAGATGGACGGTACATCCATGTATCCATGACGATCACCCCGAGGAGGCTGCGAGAACTCAAGCTCTCGCCTCAAGCTTCCGGCGGTGATCGAGGTGGCGCATCGCCGGCGTGACCGTGATGCCGTGGAGCACGATCGACACCAGGATGATGAAACCGGCTGTGCTCCAAAGAAGGTTGGCATTGTCGAACTTCGCGTGATGCATGCCATAGGCGAGATAGTAGATCGAGCCGAGCCCGCGGATGCCGAAGAAGCTGATTGCCGCCTTTTCGCCCGGCGGCGGATCGGTGCCGATCAACCCGATCCACCCGGCGAGCGGCCGGACGACGAACAGCGCCAGCAGGCCGAAGACAGCAGCCTGCCAAGTAAGGGCGCTGAACAGCTCCCCGCCGGTCATGGCACCGCCGAGCAGCACGAGCAGCACCATCATCATGAGGCGCTCAAGCTCCTCCGCGAAGTCGTGCAGCTTGTTGTGATATTCATGCTCGGGCTTCGTCGCCCGTAGGGCCAAGGCCGCGACGAAAACCGCCAGGAAGCCATAGCCGCTGACCATCTCGGTCAGGCCATAGGCGATGCAGGTGATGCCGAGCGCCACGAAGCCGGCGCCGGTGCGGGAAAGCTTCGCTCGGTTCGGCAGGTGGAAGGTCAGCCAGCCGAGTACCCGCCCAATCACGTAACCCATGCCGATGCCGGCCGCGATCTTCCATACTACCGCATAGGCAAACCATTCCGCCACGTTAGCGAGGCTCCCCTCCTGCGCGAAGGCGATGGCGAGGAGAACGAACGGGAAAGCGAAGCCATCGTTGAGGCCTGCCTCGGACGTGAGGGTGAAGCGCACCTCATCCTCCTCGCTGTCGCCCGGCGGCCCCACCTGCACGTCGCTGGCGAGCACAGGATCGGTCGGGGCGAGCGCAGCCCCGAGCAGCAAGGCAGCCGCGAGGCTCAAACCCAGCATGCTTTGCCCAAGCCAGGCGAGGACGAGAATCGTGAGCGGCATGGCAATGCCGAGAAGCCGCCAGGTGAGCCGCCAGCGCTTCCAACCGAAGGGCCGGTCGATCTTGAGGCCCGCGCCCATGAGCGAGACGATGACCACGAACTCGCTCAGGCGCTCGACGATGGCGAGTTCCTCGTTGGGGTGGGGCATCACGCCCGGGACCTGCGGGAAGGCGAAGATGAGCGCACCAAGACCGACGCAGAAGATCGGCAGGGACAGGGGCAGTTCCTTCAGGACCATGGGAAGCCAGGCGGTCAAAAGGACGACAACCCCGAAGCCTGCCAGCACGACAATGTAAGCGCTCATAAGGCAGCGAACGCGGACCGAACTCGGCAGTTCCGGCCAGGAAGGGGTTAATCCCCGTTAACCGCCCCTTAAACCGCCACAATTAGGGTGCCTCAGAGCATGAAAGGCCGGGTTCCACCGGCCGTATGATTGCGGGGTCATTAAGGACGTGGCGAACGGACGTGACCGGCGCGAGCCGGTGTTCGATGCGCCCGCTGGGCAGGCGGGGGAGCTGGACTTTCACCTCTCGCCCGAGGACCGGGCAGGGGGAACGATGGCGCGCAGGCGAGCTTCTGGACAGGGGGGCGGCAGGCCTTCGCGCCCCAAGAAGGTGAAGCGCCGCAGCGGCCGCTCCCTTTTTAGCAAGCTGGTCTATGCCGGGCTCGTGCTCTGCCTGTGGGGCGTGATCGGCGTCGGCGGGATCGTGGCCTATTATGCCTCGCAGCTTCCACCTATCGACCAGCTTGCGGTGCCTAAGCGTCCGCCGAACATCGCCATCCTGGCGAGCGACGGCTCGTTCCTCGCCAATCGCGGCGAGACGGGCGGACGCACGATGACGCTGAAGGAACTGCCGCCCTACCTGCCCAAAGCATTCATCGCCATCGAGGACCGGCGCTTCTACGACCATTACGGCATCGACCCGATCGGCATCGCCCGCGCGGTCTATCGGAACCTGAGCAACAGCGGCGGCCTGCAGGGCGGATCGACCCTGACGCAGCAGCTCGCCAAGAACCTGTTCCTGACCCAGGAGCGCACCGCCTCGCGCAAGATCCAGGAGGCGATCCTGGCGCTCTGGCTCGAGCGCAACTACTCGAAGGACCAGCTCCTCGAACTCTATCTCAACCGGGTCTATTTCGGCGCCGGCGCCTACGGAGTCGAGGCTGCCTCCCAGCGCTATTATGGCAAGTCGGCGCGCAGCGTATCGCTGTCGGAAGCCGCCGTGCTGGCGGGCCTCGTCCAGTCGCCGTCGCGTCTGGCCCCCAACCGCTATCCGGAGCGGGCGCAGGCCCGTGCGGAACTCGTGATCGCGGCCATGAACGACCTCGGCTTCATCACGCCGGGCATGACCAAGACGGCTCTGGGCGACCCAGCCGAGCCCGTGCGTCCAAACGGAGCAGGATCGGCCAATTACGCGGCCGATTACGTGATGGACGTGCTCGACGATTTTGTCGGCACGATCGAGTCCGACATCGTGGTCTCGACCACCGTTGCGCCCGCCATGCAATCCGCGGCCGAGCGCGTGCTGGTGGAAGAACTCAACGCAAAGGGCCAGAAGTTCAACGTGAGCCAGGGCGCCGTGGTGGCCATGCAGCCGGACGGGGCCGTCAAAGCCTTGGTCGGCGGCCGCAATTACGAGACGAGCCAGTTCAACCGGGCCATCGCGGCCCGCCGCCAGCCGGGCTCGTCCTTCAAGCCCTTCGTGTATCTCGCCGCCATGGAGCGGGGCTACACCCCCGACATGGTGGTGGAGGACGCGCCCGTCGCCTACAAGGGCTGGGCGCCCAAGAACTATGACCGCAAGTACCGCGGGCCGATCACGATCCGCGATGCGCTGGCGCTCTCGCTCAACACCATAGCGGTGAAGCTCAACATGGAGGTGGGACCCAAGACCGTGGCGCAGACCGCGCAGCGCCTCGGCATCGCCTCGCCGCTCCAGGCCAATGGCTCGCTGGCGCTAGGCACCTCCGAGGTGACGCCGCTCGAACTGGTCTCCGCCTACGCGGCCTTCGCCAATGGCGGCATCGGCGTGACCCCTTACGTGATCACCCAGGTGAAGACCACGGACGGCAAGCTCATCTACAAGCGCCCGGGTTCGGGCGGACTCGGGCGCGTCATCGATCCGGGCGTCGTGGCCCAGATGAACGACATGATGCACAACGTCTTCGTCATCGGCACCGCCCAGAAGGCGCAGATTCCGGGCTGGACTCTCGCGGGCAAGACCGGCACCACCGACGATTACAAGGATGCCTGGTTCGTGGGCTTCTCCGGCAATCTCGTGGCCGGCGTGTGGCTCGGCAACGACGACGGCGCGCTCACCAAGCGCGTCACCGGCGGCAACCTACCGACGGAGGTCTGGCACAACTTCATGACGGCGGCCCTCAAGGACCAGCAGCCCGTGCCCCTGCCCGGCCTCGAGCGCATGCGCACGCCATCGGATGTTCCCGTCGCCGGTGCCGGAGGCGGCCCGCGCTACGCCAACGCGGACGGCGAAAGCAGTTGGGTCGCACCTGCGCCGCAACGGCGCGCCAGCCGCGAGAAGAATTTTCTTGAGAAGCTGTTTGGGCTTTGAGCCTCGCCTCCACCTCTGACGATGTCATTCCGGGGCCGCACAGTGGAGCCCGGAATCCATAACCACGACGGCTCAAAGATGAGCGCTCAGCGTTGCGCCTCATTCTGCAATGTTAGCGGTTATGGATTCCGGGCTCGGCCCTTGGCCGCCCCGGAATGACAGTGGCGGGCTTGAACAAGCTCGGAAGAGATTACCCCGCACGTAATCGCCAGCTCTCTCTCCACACGGCATGCTCTCTTCATCAAAAAGAAGGAGCCTGTCATGTCCACCTACGCCATCGGTCATCTGCACGACGTCAATGTCGGTCCCGACGTCGTCGAATATCTCCAGCGCATCGACGCCACGCTGGAGCCCTTCGGTGGCCGGTTCATCATCCACGGCGGGCCGGTGACAATCCTGGAAGGCTCATGGTCGGGAGACCTGATCGTGATCGCGTTTCCGAACAGGAGCAGTGCCCGCGCGTGGTATGAATCGCCCGCCTATCGGCAGATCCTGCCCCTGCGTACTGGCAACTCGCGCGGCGACGTCTTCTTCATCGAGGGTGTCGATGCCGACCACAAGGCCACGGATGTGCTCGCCGGAATCCCGGCGGATCAGCCCCTGGGCTGATGCCCTCTTGCACGGCTCGTCATGAGGAAGAGCACGAGCGCCAGCACGCCAGTGGTGGCGATGGTGGCGGGAAGCGGAACCGCCGAGGCGTCGAGGTTACTTCCGAGCAGAATGCCCACGATAGCCGCAAACGTCATCTGGCAGATGCCGAGCAGCGACGACGCCGCGCCGGCCCGCTCCGGGAAGGGCATCAGGGCCGAGGCCATGGATTGCGGCATGGTGAGACCGACGCCGATCCCGTAGATCGCCATGGGAGCGCTGATGCTGAGCGAGGACGGTACTCCGAGGAGGACGAGGGTCAGCATGGTGGCGCCGCCGATGGCGAGGCACATCACGCCGAGCTGGATCGTGCCATCGAGACCGCGACTGCCTACAAGATGCTGCGCGAGGGATGTTCCGCTGATGAAGCCCAACACCACGAAGGTGAAGGAGAAGGCATAAGACAGCTCATCGAGACCATAGATCTTCTGCAGCACGAAGGATGAGCCGGAGATGAAGGCGAAGAGCCCACCATAGGTGAGCATCGAGAGTCCCACATAGGTGCGATAACCCGGATGGCCGAGCAGCAGCTTGAAGCCGCGCAGGATCGCCCCGAAGGAGATCGGCACCTCTGATTTCTTGCGGATGCTCTCTGGCATGCGCAGGCTGATGATGGCCGCCATGGCGACGCCGAACAGGATCATGACCGCAAAGGTCACGCGCCACCCCGAGACGCGTTCGATCACGCCGCCGAGGATCGGCGCTGCGGCCGGCACCACGCCCATGATGGTGCCCATGCGCGACAATTCCTTGCCAGCCCGCGGCCCCTCGTAGAAATCGCGCACGATGGCGCGCCCGAGCACGATGGGACCGGATGCACCCAGCGCCTGGAGAAAGCGCGCGCCGATCAAGGTCTCGATATTAGGCGAGAATGCACAGATGAGGCTCGCCAGGGTGAACAGCCCGAGCCCGAATAGCAGCATGGGCTTTCGCCCGATCCGGTCGGAGATCGGCCCGTAGAAAAACTGCCCGGCGGCAAAGCCGAGGAGAAAGGCCGAGAGCGTGAGCTGAGTCTGGCCCGTGGTCGCCCCAAGGCCCGCCGCGATCGCCGGCAGCGACGGCAGGTACATGTCCGTCGAAAGCGGCCCGAGCGCGGTGAGCAGCGCCAGGACGACGGTGAGGGCGAGGGTATCGGGCTTGAGCATCTTTTGGGACAGCAGCGATGACGGAAGGTTTCGACTAAGCCGAAACGACGGGTGTGTCACCTTCAGAAATAGCTGCTCGCGTCATCCCCTCTCCCTTGTGGGAGAGGGGCAGGGGTGAGGGTGTGCGGCTTCACCCGCCAAGCGCCGTCACCTCCGCTGCAACCTGCCTTGCGGCGTGCCTTTTTCGGCATCGGCCTTCCCTCACCCCAACCCTCTCCCAAATGGGAGAGGGAGAACCCCTCACCCAATGCGATGCCGCGCGCTGCCGTAGGTTTTGAGCCAAGCCTCCGCCTCATCGGTGCGGGGGCAGAGCTGGTGGGTGATCTTCCAGAAGCGGTGGGAGTGGTTGAGCTCGCGCAGGTGGGCCACCTCGTGGGCGGCGAGGTAGTCGAGCACGAAGGGCGGGGCCATGATCAGGCGCCAGGAGAAGTTGAGCGCCCCATTGGCCGAGCAGGAGCCCCAGCGGCTCTTGGTGTCGCGCACGGTGATGCGCTTGGCCGAGACGCCCAGCTGGGCCGTATGCTTTTTCACAGCGGCGGCAAAATCCTTCTTGGCCTCCGCCTCGAGGAAATCCCGCACTCGGCGGGCCACATGGGATGCCTCGCCCGCCACCGCGATGATCGGTTCGCCCGCGCTGCCGCGGCCGGCCTGGGTCACGCCGCGGATCGACGACCAGTGGACGATCCGGTGAAGGACCCCGCGAACGGGCACCAGCGCGCCCGGCTCGAAGATCACCCGCTCCGGCACCTTGGCGAGGCGGGTGGCGATCCACTGGCTGTGGCTGTCGGCGAATTTCTGGGCCAGCCCCACATCGGTGCGCTCGGGGATCGACAGCACGACCTCGCCGGTCGCGTTGGAGACGCGCAGCGTGATCCGTTTGGCCGTGGGACGGCGCTTGAGGGCCACCTTAAAGGCTTGGCCCTCATGCAGAACTTTGAGATGAGGCGGGTCCGCAGGAACGCGGCGGAACAGGGCGGATTTCATGTCCGCAATCTGCCCCGTCACGCTGATTCTGTCAGCGCAGCCGTTTGCCGCTCCTAGGAACGCATCAAGAACAGGCTCAGCCCCTTGACGCTTTCTTTCGGGCTGGTTCTCGATAGTGATTCTCAATGAATTAAGCGATTCGAGGAGAGATCTGAGACCGGAACCGAGAACCGTTGAAGACACCATAATGACCAACCTTGGCCTGCAGATGATAGAGCTTCTTGTCGGAGGACAGGTTGGGGGTCAGGTCGAGGGCGGCCAGGGTCTGGCCCACGCCCGAAATGTCGTCCCGCTCGCCCTCGACGGCCATGATGGCACAGCGCCGAATGGACATGAGGTCCACCGGCTGGTCCCGGTGCATCATCTCGCCCTTGGGCAGCTCGTGGTTCACGAACACTTTTTCGACCGTCTGGAGGTAGAACTCGGCGGTCAGGTCCATGACGGCGAGATACTCGTCATAGAACTCCCGATGCTTCTCGGCCGAGTCGCCGTCGCCCTCCACCAGGTGGTTGAACATATCGTAATGGGCCGTCAGGTGACGGTCGATGTTCATGGCCATGAAGCCGGAGAGCTGCTGGAAGCCCGGATAGACATCGCGCCAGAAGCCCGGATGGGAGGGCGGCACCTTTGTGATGCAGTGACGCTCGAACCACTCGATGCCGCGCTCCTCGGCCAGCCGGTTCACCGCCGTGGGGGAGCGGCGGGTGTCGATGGGGCCGCCCATGAGGGTCATGGAGCGCGGGATGCAAGGATCGTTCTCGGCCTCGAGGCGGGCCACGGCGGCAATCACCGGAACGGCCGGCTGGCACACGGCCATCAGGTGCAGGTCCGGGCCGAACGCGCGGCAGAGATCCTTGATATAGTCGATATAGTCGTCGAGATCGAACCGCCCCTCGGCCATGGGCACCATGCGGGCATCGGTCCAGTCGGTGATCATGACCTGGTGGGTCGGCAGGAAGGTCTCCACCGTGCCGCGCAGGAGCGTGGCGTAGTGGCCGGACATGGGCGCCACGATCAGGAGCTTCGGCTGGCTCCGGGCGGCGGGATGATCCCGCTCGAAGGAGATGATTCGGCAGAACGGGCGCTCCCAAACGATCCGCTCCATGACCGCCACCTCTTCACCGTCGATCACGGTGGTGGGCAGGTCGAAGGCGGGCTTGCCGTAGCGGCGGGTGGTGCGTTCGAACAGCTCGCAGGCGGCGGACACGGTCCGGCCGTAGGGGGTGTTGGTGAGCGGATTGCCGGGATTATCGAAAAAATGCTTCGTCAAATCGGAGGCCGCACGGGCGGGGCTCAGGAGCCAATGCGCCGTGTCGTACCAAACATAAGAAAGGTTCATCTAAGTGTCCCCAAGGGCCGGGAGCCTGGTTCTCGCCCAATGCGGTAGGCTTTATCCTCAACCGTAATTTTAAGATTAAAGTTCCTTGAGCCTATTGCAACAAACTTGTCGGTCCACTGCGAAAACGGGCA
>JAJFBI010000115.1 GCA_020697385.1 Microvirga sp.
GACCGACGTCTTTGCCATTCACGAAGGCCGAGAGAAGCAGATTGCCCTCCTGATCGCCACCCTCATGGCCGTGGAGGGGCGCGAGGGCGTGAGCAGCTAGAAGGTCTTCGCCCCGTTCACGGGCAGCATGACGGCATAGAGCGATGTCGTGGCGCAGATGTAGAGACGGTTCCGCTTCGGTCCGCCGAACACCACGTTGGCGACGGCTTCCGGAACCAGGATCTTGCCGATGAGAGTGCCGTCGCTCTCGTAGCAGTGCACGCCGTCGCCGGCGCTCGTCCAGATCCGCCCGGCTTCGTCGAGTCTGAACCCGTCGAACAAGCCCTGGGTGCAGGTGGCGAAGACATTGCCGCCCGAAAGACTTCCCTGATCGTCGACATCGAAAACCCGGATGTGCCGCGGTCCGTCCTTCGCATGGGTGGCGCCGGTATCGGCCACATAGAGGCGCCGCTCATCGGGCGAGAAGGCGATCCCGTTCGGGCGCACGAAATCGTCGGCGACAACGCGGACGTCGCCCGTATGCGGATCGATCCGGTAGACGTGGCAATCACCGATTTCGCTCTCCGCCTTGTGCCCCTCGTAGTCGGAATCGATCCCGTAGGCGGGGTCGGTGAACCAGATCGAGCCGTCGGACTTCACCACCACGTCGTTGGGGCTGTTGAAGCGCTGGCCCTGGTAATGGCTGGCGAGCACCGTGATCGAGCCGTCATGCTCCGTGTGGGTCACACGCCGGTTGCCGTGCTCGCAGGTGACGAGACGGCCTTGCCGGTCGACGGTGTTGCCGTTGGAATAGCCCGATGAATGGCGGAAGACGCTGACGGCGCCCGAGGTTTCATCGAAACGCATCATCCGGTCGTTGGGCACGTCGCTCCAGATCAGGTAGCGCCCGGCCGGAAAATAGGCTGGACCTTCCGCCCAGCGGCATCCCTCCGCCAGTTTCTCCAGACGCGCTGACCCGATGTGCAGGCCCTGGAAGCGGTCATCGAGAACGACTGCGACATCCCGGAACGTGGCAAGCGACATGTTCGGTCAATGGGCCATCAGGACGGGTATGGTCGTATTGCCGAGGATATGACTGGTGGCCCCGCCGAAGAACATCTGCCGCAGCCGGCTCTGAGTGTAGGCTCCCTTCACCAGCAGATCGCAGCCAAGAGCCGCGGCTTCCTTCAGGATCGCCTCCCCGGGCCGGTTGGACGGATCGGGGGCCGTGATGGCTTCCGCCGGCAGGTCATGCATCCGAAGGTGACGGGCAAGCTCCGAGCCGGAAGGACCGGGAACACCCCAGTCATCGAGCTCAAGAACCACGATCCGCTTGGCTTTCCGGAGCAGGGGCATCGAATCCAGCACCGCACGGGCCGTCTCCGTACTCCGGTTCCAGGCGATGACGGCCGTCTCGCCGAAGCTGCGGGTCGGGACAGGCGGAGCGATCAGGACGGGCCGTCCGGCCTCGAAGAGGGCGGCCTCCGCCGTGGACAGGCGGGTCTGACCGTTCGATCCATCGGGGCGTCCCACGACGATGATGTCGAAGACCCGCCCATAGGCTCCCAGGAATGCATCCTCCATCAAGCCATCCTGGCGCCAGCCGGAACTCATGCCTGAGACGCCGGCCGTAGAACGCGAAATCTGCTTGCTGGTCATGAAGGCCTCGAAACGCTCGCGGCAGGCACGGGCCATCTCGAGGCGGTTCTCGGGGGTGATGGGGGAGGGAACGCCAATGGCGATGTCCACCGGAAGGACCACCGGGTAATCCGGCGTGATGGCAATCCCCTCGATATAGCTGTCGAACAGCTGGGCGAGCTGCAGCGCAGCTTCCAGCTGAGGCTCGATGACACCGTGGTCTTCGATCGGGACAAGAATGCTTTTCATAAGGATTATTGTCGCGCTTAAACCTTCTCTCGGCAAGACTATTCGAAAGTTCACTCCTGCCTGTGGACGGGATCGGGTTTGACATCCGGTTGTCGTCGGCTCCAGCTTGAATGCGCCTGCAAATCAAGGAGCCTCCACCATGCGTAAGATCGCAATACTTGGCGCAGCCACATTCCTCACCCTGTCCGCATCGTTCACAGCGAGCGCCTTCGAGCCCGGCAATACGAGCCGGATCAAGACCCTCGTGGATACGGGGATGCAGTATTACTGGTCTGGCGGCGACGTGAAGAAGGCGGAGGCCGAGGTTTTCAAGGGCATCACCCTGCACGGCCGCTACGATGTGGTGGAGAAGGCGTTCGCCGAGGCTTCCTCACTGGCGCCCGAGCGGCTGGACTTCCGCTTTGCAGTCGCCTCGTCCCAGATCCTGCAGAAGAACCTCACGGGCGCCCGCGCCACCTACGAGGAAATCCTTGGCAAAAGCCCTGCATCCTTCGACGCTCAGGCCTGGCTCGCCGCTCTGGCTCGAATCGAGGGCAACACCGACGAAGTGTCCTTGAGAGAGCAGGCTCTCGCCGGTCTCGACCGGGCGCGGGCGGAGGCTTACCGCCAGCGCTTCGCTCGGGCCGAAGCCATCATGGCCGAGCGTCCCAACACCGAGGTGCCGACACTGCCGGGTAGGGTGATGATCGTCACCCTGGGCTATGCGTTGGCGAAAGACGGCACGGCCGAAAAGCCGCTCCTCGACCGCCTCGATGTCGCCCTGAAAGCCGCGCTGGCCAATCCGACCGCCCGGATCATGGTCACCGGCGGCCAGCCTCAGGCGGGGGTCACCGAGGGCGACGTCATGATGAAGTGGTTGGTGGAAAAGGGCATCGATCGGGACCGCATCCTGATCGAAGACAAGTCGAAGGACACGGTCGGCAACGTGCTCAATGTCGCCAATCTTCTGAAGCGCCATACGGCCGATGCAGTCATTCTCGTGACCAGTTCCAGCCACATGCGCCGTGCCCGCACGCTGCTCGAGGACGCTTTCCGGCAATACGACCTGAGCGCACAGATCGTCCCGGTGGTGGCGCTTGATGCGCCATCAGTAGAAGAGGCCGCCAAAGTCTCGAAGGATGAGCGCATGGTCGTGTATCGTGACCTCATGCGCGTCTCAGGGCTCTGGGCCTATCCGGGCATCCAGCAGTAATCCGCCGCTTCATTCGACGTGGAAGTCTCCTGGATTCCAGGAGACTTCCGGATATTGCGGGTTCATCTCCTCAAGGGTGGCCTTGACGATATTCGCAATGGCGGCGTTGCGGACCCATTTGCGATCGGCCGGGATGACGTGCCAGGGTGCCCACGGGGTCGAGCAGCGATGGAGCATCGTCTCGTAGGCCTCCTGGTAATCGTCCCAGTGCTCCCTGTCCTCCAGGTCGCCGGGATTGAACTTCCAGTTCTTGGTCGGATCGTCGAGGCGGGCCTGCAGGCGCTCCTTCTGCTCGTCCTTCGATATGTGGAGCATGAACTTGAGGATCGTGGTGCCGTTCTCGGCCAGGATCTTCTCGAACGCGTTGATCTGTTCGTAGCGCTGCTCAATCACCGCCTCAGGCGCAAACTTCCTGACCTTTCCGATGAGAACATCCTCGTAATGGGAGCGGTTGAAGATGCCGATGGTGCCACGCCGAGGACAGACCGCGTGCACGCGCCAGAGGTAGTCATGCGCCAGTTCCAGCTTCGATGGCGGGCCGAACGCATGAACGGAGACGCCTAAAGGACCCGTCGCGTTGAAAACGCTGCGGATGGTTCCATCCTTGCCTGATGTATCTGTACCCTGGAGGATCACGAGAAGGGACCGGGATCCCTCGGCATAGAGCCGGTCCTGCAAGGTGTCGATCTCCTTGGCGAGAGCTGCCGTGTCGGCCTTGGTCTGCTCCTCATCGCCGAAAAGGGATTTGTCGCGGGGATTACGATCACGAAGACGAGCCTTTTCGCCGGGTTCGACCCACAGCTTCTCAATCAAGGTCTTGGCCAGTTCCGTCATCGTCATCTCCCGTTTGCCTTCAGGACGATAGGGCATGAGGGCGTGAAAGGAAGACCGGGATCGTTGCCAGGATGCCCTTTACGGTTTCCCTGGTGGCGTCTACCAAGAGGAGATCAACGGTAATTCCAGGGGCTCATGATGCTCGCTCTCTACTACTATCCCGGCAATGCCAGCCTCCTGCCGCACATGATGCTGCGTGAGATCGGAGCCGAGTTCGAACTACGACTCGTGGATCGTGGGCAGAACGTCCAGAAGAGCGCCGAGTATCTCAGGCTCAATCCCAACGGGCGCATCCCGGTTCTGGTCGACGGCGATCTCGTGCTGTTCGAGACGGCGGCGATTGCCCTGCATCTGGCTGATAAGTTCCCGCAGGCGGGCCTTGCGCCCGCTCTCGGTACCACGGAACGGGCGGAGTTCTACAAGTGGATGATCCACCTGACGAACACGCCTCAGGCGGAATACCGCGCCTGGTTCTATCCCCATGAGCATGTGAGCGACGAGGCCGCCGCGCCGGCGGTGAAGCAGGCCGCAAATGACCGCCTCACCCGCATGTTCGACGTAATCTCCGAGCAACTCGGCGACAAGACATGGCTTGTCGGAGACCACTTCTCCGCCGCCGACCTCTTCCTGTTCATGCTGATCCGCTGGGGCCGGGGCATGCCGCGCCCGCCGCGCAACCTGCCGAACCTGAACGCCCTGGCAGAGCGCGTTCTGGCGCGGCCGGCGGTGCAGCAGGCGCTGGAGGCGGAAGGGATCAAGGCTCCGGTTTTCTAAAGGCTACTTCTTGCGCGACGTGCGTTTCGAAGGTTTTCGCTCCGGTAGCACCTGATCGACCTTGCCGATGTCCGCCCACGGGTCCTTCTTGAGCGAAGAAAGGCGCTTACCCAGGTTCTCGACTGTGAAGCCGTTGGGCTTAAGATCGGGTGAAAGCTCCTCCCAGGCAATCGGCGTCGCCACGGGTGCGCCGGCGCGCGAGCGGGTGGAGTAGGGCGCCACGGCTGAGGCTTCGCGGTTGTTGCGCAGGTAGTCGATGAAGATGCGGCCCTCGCGCTCCTGCTTCACGGACGTGGTGGTATAGCGATCCGGCTCGTCGGCCGCCATGGCTTCGGCAACGCCGCGCGAGAAGGCGAGGGCCTCCTTCCAGGGCGCCTTCGGCTTCAGAGGCACGACCACGTGCAGGCCCTTGCCGCCCGTGGTCTTGACGAAGCTTTCGAGCCCGAGTGCTTTCAGCCTCTCGCGGACTGCAAGAGCGCCTTCAATCACGCGCGGCCACTCCACGCCCTCGCCAGGATCGAGGTCGAAGATGAGGCGGTCGGGACGCTCCAGATCGGCCAGTGTGGCGCCCCAGACATGCATCTCCAGGACGCCCGACTGCACAAGGGCGATTACGCCCTGAATATCAGTGACGGTCAGAGCCTCCTGCGTGCCGCTGTTGTCCGGTATCGTGGTGCGATGGATGAAGTCGCTCATGCCGGCCCAGGAATGCCGCTGAACGAAGCACTTCTTCTCCGTGCCTCCCGGGCAGCGGATAAGGGTGAGGGGACGGTTGGCGAGATGCGGCACGAGCCATTCGCCGATGTCGAGATAGAATTCCGCCAACTCCTGCTTCGTGAGCCCCTGATCCTCCCACAGCACGCGGTCCGGATGGGTGAGAGGCACGCCGGCCACTTCGATCTCGCCGGCCTTCGCGTTCTTGGCGCTTGAGGCTCGCTTCGCAGGTTTTGCACTCTTCGCCGGCGGGGCCTTTTTCGAGGTGACTTCCCGTTTCGCCGGACTCTTGGCGGAGCGCCCAGGTGCGATCTCCTCGAGCGAGCGTCCGGTCTTTACCGAGAGTGGCGCCTCCTCGAGAATGTCCGGGTCGTCCTCAGTTCTTGCCTGCGCATCGTCGGCCTTGATCAGCAGCCAGGACGGCTGGCGCTCGCGCGGGCGCTTCGCCATGCGAACGAGGTGCCACATGCCGTTGAGTTTCTCGCCATCGAGCCGAAAGGTGAGGCGGCCTTTCTCATAAGCCTCGTGGGGATCGCCCTCCGGTTTCCAGGTTCCCCGATCCCACAACAGGACGGTGCCGCCGCCGTATTGGCCATCGGGGATGGTGCCTTCGAAATCGCCGTATGTCAGCGGATGATCCTCGACCTCGACCGCCAGACGCTTCTCGCCTTTGACAAGGCTGGGGCCCTTGGCCACTGCCCAACTCTTCAGCACGCCATCGAGTTCAAGGCGGAAATCATAGTGCAGGCGGGAGGCATCGTGCTTCTGCACGACGAACGAGGCACCCAAGCGCCGGGAGGCTTTGCCTGCCGGCTCCGAGGTCTTGGTGAAGTCGCGCTTGGCGCGATAGGCTGCGAGCTTTGCCATGGTGCCAGAGTATGATCCGGTGAAGTGGATACCGGTTCACCGCATGATCATGCGGTGAACAAAGATCAAATCTGCACCATGGGCTCTGGTTCCAATGGTCAGGAGGCGAGGGGCCGGGCCGCCGTTTCGACCGCGTCGCCTTTGGTGAGGAAGGCGGCTGCGATCAGTTCACGGGTATATTCCTGGCTCGGCCGGTCGAAGATCTCCTCGGCATTGCCGCGCTCCACCACCTTGCCGCTCTTCATGACCATGATCTCGTCCGAGAGCGCCCGCACGACGGCGAGGTCGTGGCTGATGAACACATAGGCAAGACCATGAGCCTTCTGAAGGTTACGCAGGAGTTCCACGATTTCCTTCTGCACCGAGCGGTCGAGGGCCGAGGTCGGCTCGTCGAGCACCACGAGCTTTGGGTGCAGGATCATCGCGCGGGCAATCGCAATGCGCTGGCGCTGGCCGCCGGAGAACTCGTGTGGGAAGCGGTTGCGCCACGCCGGATCGAGCTGCACCTCGTCGAACGCCTGGGCGGCGCGCCGGTCGCGCTCCTTGCGGGAGATGCTCGGCTCGTGGACGAGGAGGCCCTCGGTCACGATCTCGCCCGCCGTCATGCGCGGGGAGAGGGAGCCGAAGGGATCCTGGAACACGAGCTGCAGGTGCCGCCTCAGAGGCTGCATCCCACGGCGGTCGAGAGGCATGAGATTGCGGTCCTCGAAGCGGACGAGGCCGGAGGCCGGCTGCAGCCGCAGGATGGCGCGGCCGAGCGTCGACTTGCCGGAGCCGGATTCACCAACAACGCCCACCGTCTCGCCGGCGCGAACCCTCAGGCTCACGTCATCGACGGCGCGAAGCACATGGGTCGTCTTGCCGAAGAAGCTTTTCTCCAGGGTGAATTGAACCGAGATGTTCTGCGCATCCAGAATCACCGGGGCGTTCGCCGCGACAGGCTCCTTGCGTCCGGTTGGCTCGGAGTCGATGAGCATCTGGGTGTAGGGATGCTTCGGAGCCGCAAAGATGTCGGCGGTGCGGCCGCTCTCAACGACCTCACCGCGCTTCATCACATAGGTGCGGTCGGCGAAGCGGCGGACCACGCCGAGGTCGTGCGTGATGAACACGATGGACATGCCGAGCCGCTTCTGCAGATCGGCGAGCAACTCGAGGATTCGAGCCTGCACCGTCACGTCGAGGGCCGTCGTCGGCTCGTCAGCGATCAGCACGTCCGGATTGTTGGCAAGCGCCATGGCGATCATCACGCGCTGGCGCTGGCCGCCGGACAGTTCATGCGGGTAAGCATCGATACGGCGGACAGGATCAGGAATGCGGACGAGCTCAAGCAGCTCGATGGCCCGCTTGCGCGCATCGGCCTTGCTCATTCCGCCATGGGTGGTGAGCGGGAGGCTGAGCTGGTCCCCGACCCGGTAGAGCGGATCGAGCGAGGTCATCGGCTCCTGGAAGATCATCGTCAGTTTGGAGCCGCGGTAGTGATTGAGCCTGCCGGGGGAAAGGCCGATCAGCTCCTCGCCACGGTACTTGACCGAGCCCTCGGCCCAGCCGTTCGAGGCGAGAAGGCCCATGACGGACATCATGGTCTGGCTCTTGCCCGAGCCGGACTCGCCCACGATGGCGACGGTCTCGCCCGGGTTGATGTCGATATCGATGCCCTTCACCGCATGGAGAATGCCGTCGCCGGTGCGGAATCGGACGTGAAGGTTGCG
>JAJFBI010000752.1 GCA_020697385.1 Microvirga sp.
TCTCCTTGATCCCAGCTTCTTTTCGAAGGTCGTCGACGACGGGAGCTAGGCCTCAAGGCGAGCGACCTCTCCGTCGCATAAGCCCCGGTTCCGCCGGCACCCAGTGGAAGTAAGCGGCAGCGATCATCTCGCGATACTCGAACATCGAGACGATCGTCGCCGAAGGGCTCCTCCGCGAACCTGCGTCGTTGATGCTCGGCCGCGGTGGCCTGCACGAACTCCTCCGGATCGGAGGGCATCACGTGCGGGGTCGTACCTCTTCGTCATCGCCGCGGCCGGTCGCGCTCTCCGGCTCGCTGGCGACAGAGCGCGCTCCTCGGCGTCGCGGATGGAGGTGCAGGTCTCCGACGATCGGCGCTCCGGCGAGGCAGGCCTGGCGCTTGTCGTAGTCGCGCACCGAGTGTCCTAACCGATGTAGCGCCAGACCTCATCTTAGCGCGGGCGCCTAAGCGCAATCACGGTGTCCCGGTGCGTGTCGGTCAAGACGTGGCGTAAAACTAACGAGGTCGCCCACTCAGGCGGCCTCCCTTTCCCGCGGAGACTGAGGCCGTCGTCACGCCGGCTGCGGAAGCTTCTTCTTCATCGCCGCAATGAAATCCGCGAGCGCCTTAAGCTCATCGGGACCGACCTCGAGCCACGCAGATGACCGGACTGAGCTGCCATCGCCATCATGACCGGGATCGCTTCGATAGGGACCTCGCCGCCGCGACACGCGCGACCGAGCTTGTCGAACCAGGTGTACTTCATAGGCACCTCACTGCGATCTTCGTCCCACGAGGCCCAACCGAGCCGAAGTTGATCGCTCGCGCCGTACTTCCGGAATTGAAACGGAACCATGTTGCACCTCCACTGTCGCATCAGCGACGTGCGCGCCAAGGCGCGGAAGCTGTTGAGGTGATGACGGCACGGAACGCCCGTTCCCGGGCCGCGTTGGCTCCGCGGCGCTCACTACGGAGATGCGTATGGCAAACTTCAAGAAGCTTTCCATGCTGGCAGCCGGCCTCATTGTCCTAGGCGCCGGGGTGTTCCCAGCTTCGGCCCAGTATCGCGACCGCGATTATGATCGCGACCGCGACCGGCGGGGTGGGTTTAGCTTGCGGTTCGGCGATGATGATGAGGACCGTGGATGGCGACGTCGTCGCGACCGCGATTGCCACTATGAGACCCGTCGTTACCGTGACCGCAGCGGGGACTGGGTCGTCCGCCGGCTCAGGGTCTGTGAAGACGATTAAGATGGCGGCGGGATAGATCCTTTTCTGTCCCGCCCCCGCTCGGATCACGGCCGCGCAGTCGGGGGGGAGCCGCCAGCCGACCCGGACGCCCCGGAGCCGGGGGCCTGCCGGATCTTATCGAACAACGTGAGCGCTGCGTCTACGCAGTTACGCATCGACTCCCCTCGATCGCAGACGACCCCGAGCCTCGTTTCGCCGCTTCGTATGAAAAATCGGGCGCCTCCGCCGTGGCCGCCCCAGTGATGTCGGCGATGGTGATCGTCTCGGTCGCGGCCACGATCATCGCGGTATTCGCGCCGGTACGAGTCATCGTCATCATCGCGATCGCGGTCCCGTCCTTGAGCCTGTGCTACAGAAGCCGAGACGAGCAGTGCGGCTGCGAGCAACATCGCCTTGCGCATCGTGATCTCCATCAGTCGCCCCGAAGTGGGGCGGCTCGGGGGAACCCAGACTTCCCCCAGATGGTTCCGGCGGCTGGCTAAGAGCTCGCGCGAACCTTGCCTGTGCCGTTGCAGCGCTCGCACCTAATCGTCGAGGGGCCCGTGGGCGTGTTCACCGGAACTCGGCCCTCACCACCGCAAGCAGGACATATCGTCATCCTATCGCTCATTCTCCCGCTCCATTGCGGCCGCCCGGAAGCGAATGCGGCCTATCGTGCGACAGCAAACAATCGAACCTCTTCCGACAGCCCCTTTAGGCTATGTGGGCCCCGATCGATGAAGTGGAGATTGGAACCAGCGACGAGATCACGCCGCGATCCCCTTAGCGTCGCTACTGGTCAGCTCGATCTCACCCGTATGCAATCCGCTTCGCACTTCGATGCCGAGCGGGCGCACTGCATCTACGACAGCGCTCGCACACCTCACGGCACGAGCAGGCCCATCGAAGGTCGCCATGAAACCATCACCGAGCGCCTTAAGTTCCTGTCCACGGAAGCGCGTCAGCTCCCGTCGCACGATGGTGTCATGCTGGGCCAAGAGGGCGTTCCAGCTCCGGTCTCCGAGCTCGGCGGCGCGCTTGGTGGAACCGACGATGTCCGTGAAGAGCACCGTCGCAAGAACACGATCGGCTTCAACGTCGGCGCGCGATCCGGTCAAGAATTCTTGCGCGGCATCTGTAATAGCGTCGGTATCCCCTACCCAGATCAGATGATCGATCCCCGGAAGCTCAATGAGTTTAGCATTCGGAATCTCTCGTGCCGCGTAGCGCGCCGCCTCAACGCTTACCCTTGTATCTCCTTCGCGATGGATAATCAGCGTCGGCACCCGTATCGCAGGAAGGATGTGGCGGACATCAATCTCGCTGTTCATCCTGGTCAGCGAAATGACCGCCGAGGGGCTTGCGCCAAGTCGCTCGTAATGCGCCCAGCCCTCTTTGACGATCGGATCGGACGCTTTAGTCGGCGCGAAATACGGTAAGCTGGCCCCGGTTCCCCAGCTTTGCTCAATCACGCTGAGGAACTCTTCCAGCTTCTCGTTCGCCAACACCCACGTTGAAAAATGGCTGTACGTCCCACAGAGGACAAGCGCCTGGGTCCGCTCGGGATAAGTCGCTGCAAACAACACGCTCATGGCGCCGCCTTCGGATATCCCGAACAGGGCGGCACGCTCGCTGCCGGCAGCATCCATGACAGCGCGCACGTCGTCCATACGCTCCTCCAGCGTCGGCATAGCGCTCACCCTGTCGGAGAGGCCGGTGCCGCGCTTGTCGAACAGTATGAGTCGGCTGAAGGAACTCAGGCGGGAGAAAAAGCGGGCGCGGACAGGGGTGTCCCACGTAAGATCTAGGTTGGAGATGAACCCTGGAACGAAGACAAGGTCGAAAGGTCCGCCCCCAACGACTTGAAACGCGATCCGGACATCACCGCTCCGCGCGTATCGTGTTTCCGGCTGCATGATACGGTTCCGTGCGCCGTCCCTTATGCGCCTATTCGAGATCCTTTGGAACGGTCCACCCCACCAAGGGGCGCCAGTACGTTGGTCTAAGAGGACGTTCGTAGGAACGTAAGATCCAGCTTTGAAGTGTCCTCAGCAGCGAAGGCAGCGCGTCCACCGCCTCGGTGATCGGCGCTGCGGCTCCGCGCCCTGGGATGCCGGAGACGCTGGATTGCACGCGCCGCACTTCGGCCCGCGGCGACGGCGTCGGCGATCAGCTCGCGGTCCGGCGGAGCCTGTGGGCGCGGGCGGCTTGCTCGTGGGAGGCGCGGACGAGCGCGCGGAGGTAAAGCGGCGCGTGCGAGCGGCTCAAGCCGTCTTGGCGGGGGAGCGCGCGAGCTTGGCGCGCTCGAGAAGCGGACGGCGTCGAGGGAGACGGTCCCCGATGGGGCCGGCCTCGACCCGCGGCCACAGGTCCCGGCCGTGCGCCGTCTCCTTGGCGTCCCAGGCCGGCAGCCGCACGGCCGAGGCGAGCCAAGTGACGGGGCAACGCGAGTGGGGCGAGGCGCTCGTCAGGGGCGAGACGCTCGTCGAGCGCCCTCACGCGTGCCAGCACCGGCGCCAACGCGGCCCTCTCGAGATGCCAAGCAAGTTCTTAGGGTTCATGGTTCACCGGGAGAGAGGCGCCGGACGGGAGGTTACTGGACGGCGCCTCCCGGCTCGCCGGCGTGAACACACGAACGCGCGGGGTGAGGAATTTCGCCAAGCCTGGGTTGTGATGGCGTTCAACCCCTTCGTTCGGCTAATCTGCCCAACGTAAGCGCAAGAGGAAGCCGTGCCCGATCCAATTGTCTTTGCCGGCACCGTCGAGTGGTCGGGCGAGAACCCCGGTATCTGAGATGCCGGAACACGGCGAAGCTTCTGGAGGTGGCTCGGCGCTACAACGTGCCCGTCGCGAGCTGCAACACCGCTTACATGAACGAGCGTGAAATGCCGTACTGGAAG
>JAJFBI010000753.1 GCA_020697385.1 Microvirga sp.
CTTTCTCTTTGGGGGTTCGTTAAAGCCCTCCATTGCGGGTGTGTTGAGGGGGGTGGATAAGGTGAACGGGGCCGTGGTGGGGGGCGCCTGCGTTGTGGGGGCGGTTTTCGTGGGCTTTGCCGGCGCTTATCTGGGGTAAGTGCGAAAAGGCGGCTTGCGGGCCTTTGATCCTGAACCCACCTATGCTACAGGCCGCCGCAACGAACGGATTGCGAGCGGCTGTCGCCCTGTGCGCAGCCGCTTGAGGTTTTTGAAAACGATGCAAACAGTTCTCATCATCATCCACCTGATCATCGTGCTCGCCCTGATCGGCGTGGTTCTCCTGCAGCGCTCCGAGGGCGGCGGCATGGGCCTCGGTGGCGGCGGAGGTGGCGGCGGTGTCTCCGGCTTCATGACCGGGCGCGGGCAGGCCAATGCGCTCACCCGTGCGACGGCGGTTCTGGCGGGTCTCTTCTTCGTGACGAGCATCGCGCTCACCGTCATGGCAACCTCGACCCGGGCTCCGCGCTCGATCCTCGACGGCACCGCGCCGGCGGCTCCGGGCCAGCAGGCTCCAGGAGCCCCGCAGGGCGGCAACGTGCTCGAGCAGCTGCAGCGCCTTCAGGGCGATCAGCCGGCGGCCCCCGCTCCGGGCACTCCGGCTCCGGCGCCCGCGGCGCCTCAGCAGTAAACGAACCCAGGGCCGGTGCTTCCGGCCCTCTCTTTTTGTGGATGGCATTCAGGTGGTCCGGTTCGCGATTGCGAATCGGCGCCTGATATTTATGGATAGGGGTCCATGACGCGGTACGTATTCATCACCGGCGGCGTGGTGTCTTCGCTCGGCAAGGGTCTGGCTTCGGCGGCCTTGGGAGCGCTTCTCCAAGCACGCGGTTACAAGGTCCGGCTTCGCAAGCTCGACCCTTATCTCAATGTCGATCCGGGGACGATGAGCCCCTATCAGCACGGCGAGGTCTTCGTGACCGACGACGGCGCTGAGACCGACCTGGATCTCGGCCACTACGAGCGCTTCACCGGCGTGCCGGCCACCAAGGCCGACAACATCACGACGGGCCGCATCTACCTCGACATCATCACCAAGGAGCGCCGCGGCGATTATCTCGGCGCAACCATCCAGGTCATCCCGCACGTCACCAACGCCATCAAGGACTTCGTGCTCACCGGCAACGACGGCTTTGATTTCGTCCTGGTCGAGATCGGCGGCACGGTGGGCGATATCGAGGGCCTGCCGTTCTTCGAGGCCATCCGCCAGCTCGGCAACGATCTGCCGAGAGGGCAAGCGATCTATGTGCACCTCACCCTGCTGCCGTTCATCCCGTCCGCCGGCGAGCTGAAGACCAAGCCGACCCAGCACTCCGTGGCGGAGCTGCGCTCCATCGGCATCCAGCCCGACATCCTGCTGTGCCGGACCGACCGCGAAATCCCCAAGGACGAGCGCCGCAAGCTCGCCCTGTTCTGCAACGTGCGCGAGACGGCCGTGATCGAAGCGCGGGATGCCCGCTCGATCTACGACGTGCCGCTGGCTTATCACGAGGCGGGTCTCGACAGCGAGGTTCTGGCGGCTTTCGGCCTCGACACGGCCAAGAACCCGAATCTGTCCCGCTGGACCACCATCTCCGAACGTGTTCACAACCCCGAAGGCGAGGTCACCATCGCGGTGGTCGGCAAGTACACCGGCCTCAAGGATGCCTATAAGTCGCTGATCGAGGCGCTTCATCATGGCGGCATTGCCAACCAGGTGAAGGTGAACCTCGAGTGGATCGAGAGCGAGGTCTTCGAGAGCGAGGATCCGGCTCCGTTCCTGGAGGGCATCCACGGCATCATGGTGCCCGGCGGCTTCGGTCAGCGCGGTGCCGAGGGCAAGATCCGGGCGGCGCGCTTCGCCCGTGAGCGCAAGGTGCCGTATTTCGGCATCTGCTTCGGGATGCAGATGGCCGTCATCGAGGCGGCCCGTTCCCTTGCCGGCATCAAGGATGCCAGTTCCACCGAGTTCGGCCCGACTTCCGAGCCGGTCGTCGGCCTCATGACCGAATGGCTGCGCGGCAACGAGCTCGAAAAGCGCACTGCCGCCGGCGATCTTGGTGGCACCATGCGGCTTGGCGCCTATCAAGCGTCCCTCAAGCCGGGCAGCAAGGTGGCGGAGATCTATGGCGGCACGGAAATCTCCGAGCGCCACCGGCACCGCTACGAAGTGAACATGTCCTACCGCGACCAGCTGGAATCCAAGGGGCTGCGTTTCTCAGGCGTCTCGCCGGACGGCATCCTGCCTGAGATCGTCGAGTACGAAGCCGAGCACCTCACGTCATCACCGGCCTTGTGCCGGTGATTCCGATGCATTGAAGCACACCGCTTTTCCAATCGAGCTGGCCGGGACTGATCCCTGGATCAAGTCCAAGGACGGCCATGACGGCGGGTAAAGCGCTTTTCCGCGGATCGCATTTTCGCGTCAGGCCTTCGCCAAATCCGTCTTGGCGCACTAAGTCTATGCTCTCACTGTTGGAAAGAGCTCAATGACCCGCCGGATCGACCATCTCGTAGTTGCCGTTCGTGATCTCGATCAGGCCGGACATTTCTACCAGCGCCTTGGTTTCCAAGTCGGTTCCCGCAACCGGCACCCCTGGGGCACCGAGAACCGGATCATCCAATTTCCAGGGTCCTTCATTGAGCTGATCACCGTAGGCGAGGGCGCCGCCATCTCGCCTCATCAAGCAACCTCCTTCAGTTTCGGCGCCTTCGTGCAGGATTATTTGCGGACCCGCGAAGGTCTGGCCATGCTGGTCCTCGACAGCCAGGATGCCAAGGCCGATGCCGCTCTTTTTTCCGAGAGAGGCATTGGATCCTTCGAGCCTTTCCACTTCGAGCGAGCCGGACGCCGACCCGATGGCAGCGAGACCAAGGTTGCCTTCACGTTGGCGTTCACGTCATTGGAGCGCTCTCCCAAAGCGGCCTTCTTCGTTTGCCAGCAGCATTATCCGGACAATTTCTGGAATCCGGAGTTCCAGCGACACGACAATCAGGCGACCCGCATCTCGTCCGTCACCCTGGCCGCTCCTGAGCCCGAGCAGCTTCGTGATTTTCTGAGCGCATTTACCGGCGTGCAGCCCGGAAGCCCTGACGGGGACGATCTGTCCTTCCGCTTGAATGAAGGCCATATCGACGTCCTGACTCCCGACGATGCCGCCGAGATCTACGGCTCCATCGAGGCCGAGCTCGACCAGCCGTCCCTCGTGGCCTTCGCCATCCGTGTCGAGGACATCCAGCGGCAGGCGAGGTGGCTCGACGCGGCGGAGATCCCCTACCAGCACATTGGCAGCAGGCTCATCGTCCCGGCCAGCGCCGCTTTTGGTGTCGCGATCGCCTTCGAGCCAACGTAATATTAACCATGTCCCCTTAAACGGTTGAAAACAATCAACCGATGGGGGCTTTACACCCGTGGCTACTTCTCTCGCGGGCTTGCCCGATTTCTTGATTTTCTTCGTGCTCGCCGTCGCTTTGGTGGGGCTGTATCTTGCCATCTACACGCTCGCGACCATGCACAACGAGTTCGCACTCATCCGGGAGAACGTGATCTCGGCTGCCACGGCCCTGGGCTTCAGCCTCGTCGGCTTTGCCCTGCCGCTCGCCAGCGCCATCGTTCATGCCCAGACCATCGTCGACTGCCTTGTCTGGGGTCTAGTC
>JAJFBI010000754.1 GCA_020697385.1 Microvirga sp.
ATGACCGATCTTCTGAGCTGCCGGACGATCCCGGACTTTGTCAGCCTCCAAAGTGCTTTGGTCCGCGGCAATGCTGAGCGCGTGCTCGAGAACAGCCAGCGCTTGGCCCAGCTCACGGCCCAAGTAGCCCAGGAGGCCACCCGGACCCTCACGGCACAACCCAAGCACGACCGGCGTGCTCGCTAAGGATCTGGTTTGAATACGCTCCCGGCTCGCGAGCCGGGAGCCCCACATCGGGGACTGGGCAACATCACAGGACTGTCTTTGGCATCCGATACTCCATCGATTGCGTGTGTTGCCTGGCGTGAGACGCCCTTGTCTCGAAACCTGTTCACTGGGTGCGCATGCGATTGAAACTTCCGATTGCTCGCCTTCTGAAAGCCCAGCGCCGCTGGGAGAAGACCCTCCTCAAAGCCACGACGACCTCGCGCAAGCTCCTCACCAGGCCGCGCAAGACCCGACCGAAGAAGGACAAGCTGACTGAGGTCAGCTCCTTCGGATCCAACCCCGGCAATGCTTTGCGCTTGTGTATGCCGAGCAGTCCCAGGCCAACAACCCGAACCGCTGTTTCAACTGGTTTCAGCCTCACGATGCCCGGCGGGGCTCAGGCGAGGCCTTGTCGATCCGCCAGATGGTCACCCGCATGCGGCGGACCCACAGCATTGACCCAGCCCGAATCTTCATCACAGGTCTCTCAGCCGGCGGCGCAATGGCGTCGGTGATGCTGGCCACTTACCCGGAGGTCTTTGCCGGCGGCGGGATCATCGCCGGACTTCCCTATGCCGCAGCCTCCGGTGTGCGCCAGGTCATGTCCGCCATGAAGAGACCGCAACCGCGCAGCGCCCAGCATTGGGGCGACCTCGTCCGCGCCGCGTCGTCCTATACGGGCCCGCGGCCGACGGTATCGATCTGGCATGGCACAGAGGACCGGACCGTTGCCGCCTCCAATGCAGCCGCATCGCTCAGCCAGTGGGCCGATGTGCACGGTGTCAGCGAGGAGGTGTTTACTCAGACGTCAGTCGCGGGCCACCGCCGGCGAGCCTGGTCGAACAGAAAGGGTGACACGGTCATTGAGCTGTACCTGATCGATGGCATGGGCCACGGCACGCCCGTGCGCCGAACGAAGGCTCAGGCCAAGGCGAGAGGAGCCGGACCGTTCATGCTTGATGCAGGCATCTCTTCCTCGTTACATCTGGCGAAATCGTGGGGCCTTGTTCGCCGGAACGCAGCCTGCCGCCGGACCTGAGCAGCAGTCTCAGCAGCGTCGAAGTTCCTGATCGCCGTCTCACACGACCGCTGAGCACGGGACGACCTCGCAGGTGACATCGTCCGCCAACCTGTGATGTGGAAAGGAGCAGGAAGCGTGCGATAGGAGAGAAAGAGTTGCGACAAAGCCCTGGCGTCTGCTGAAGCAAGCCAGAAAACGCGGCTATCTCACCAGGGACGAGTTTGACCAGATGTTCGGGCCGGAGTTGCCGCCTGACTGCAAGGAGGCGCTCACGCGTGAACTCTGGAGGCTGAATCAGCTATCTGGTGACGCGAGATAAGCGCTGAAATCAGACGTGAGGGGGTGAGGGCAAGGACTCCGTTCCGTCTAACCAATCATGGATTGCGGCCTCTCGAGCAGCCTGCTCGTCCTCGAAGCCACGATTGGTCGGCTTTTCGAAGCCGCAAACGTGGCACTGAACAGCGGCGGCGAAACAACCATCATTCCTCGCAAAGCTCAGGACGGATGCTGCATCGCAGGAGCACTGTGGGCAGAGCCTCTGGCCCATGCGGTTGTTCCTTTCCTAGCAAGTTGTCGTTCCTAGCAAGTTGTCGTCGATAATGTGAGACTAGCGCATACGGAGACGCTTTCGAGCCAGCGACGCTGCGACAAAATTGTGCAACGCAAAATGCTTCGCCAGCTCCGCATCGCAGTTCCAAACAGTGCCCACGCAATTGTCCATGCTCCCAGCTGGGGGCACTGCCTTATGCCCTGACCGGAAAGATCGGCAGGCTCATGGACTGCTTGAGACCTCGGGTTGAAACAACTGCCGTCTCCATCCATATACCATCCAACCAGATGGCGAAGGGAGGGCGGCTATGGCGACCAACGTACACGAATTTCGACCTAAGGCTTCCGATAGCGAGAAGATCACGATCAACCTAGGCTATGTCGACCTTGGCCATATTGATCTCCTCGTCCAGGAGGGTTTCTACTCCAACCGGACCGACTTCATCCGCACGGCCATAAGAAACCAGCTTGATCGTCATAACGACGCCGTCAGGAAATCCGTGGACCGCCACCAGCTCGACCTGGGCTTGCGCCACTACAGCCGCCAGGACTTGGAGGCCGTGCAAGCGGCTGGCGAAGTGCTGCACATCCAGGTGCTCGGTCTTGCCAGCATCTCCAATGATGTCACGCCTGAGCTGGCGCGGCAGACGATTGCCTCCCTTCACGTTCTTGGCGCCTTGCACGCCAGCCCGGCTGTGAAAGAGGCACTCAAGGACCGCATGCGCTGACCACCGTGTAGCACCCGCCCCACCATCTTTCGAGCCTACCCAACCCTTCCCAACCGGAAGGGACAGCTCCCGCTTTGCCCCGCTTCACCCCACAAAAGGA
>JAJFBI010000116.1 GCA_020697385.1 Microvirga sp.
CGCCTGCCCGTGGCCGTTGTCGCAGCGCGAGCTGGTGGATTTCGCGCGCGGGCTCGACAAGGTCATCGTGGTTGAGGAGAAGCGCTCCCTCATTGAGGTGCAGCTGCGCGAGGAGCTCTACGGCACGGCCAACCAGCCGGTCTGCATCGGCAAGAAGGACGAGGAGGGAAGCTGGCTCTTCCCGGTCAAGGGCGCGCTCGATCCCAACGACATCGCGATCGCCATCGGCGAGCGGCTGCTGGCCTACCACAACAACGACGACCTGCGCGGCCGCGTGGCGCGGCTTCGCCATGCGCAGGACGTGCTGGCGACGACGGGTGACGTCGCGACCCGCACGCCGCATTTCTGCGCCGGCTGTCCGCACAACTCCTCCACCAAGGTGCCCGAGGGCATGCGCGCCTATGCGGGCATCGGCTGCCACTACATGGTGCAGTGGATGGACCGCTCCACGGAAGGCTTCACCCAGATGGGCGGCGAGGGCGCGAACTGGATCGGCGAGTCGCCGTTCTCCAAGCGCGGCCACGTGTTCCAAAACCTCGGCGACGGCACCTACAACCATTCTGGCGTGCTGGCCCTGCGCTGGTCGATCCACACCAAGACCAATGTCACGTATAAAATCCTCTTCAACGACGCCGTCGCCATGACCGGCGGGCAGAAGCATGAAGGCGGGCTCACCGTCGACATGATCGCCCGCCAGGTGCGCGAGGAAGGCGTCGAGCGCATCGCCCTCGTGACCGACGAGCCGCACAAGTACCCGAAGGAGATCCGCTGGCCGGCCGGCATGACGATCCATCACCGCAGCGAGTTGGAGGCCGTGCAGCGCCAGCTCGCGGAAGTGCCCGGCGTGTCGGTGATGATCTACGACCAGACCTGCGCGTCGGAGAAGCGGCGCCGTCGCAAGCGCGGCGAGTTTCCGGATCCGGACAAGCGCGTCATCATCAACGATCTCGTCTGCGAGGCCTGCGGCGACTGCTCCGTGCAGTCCAACTGCGTGGCCGTGCAGCCGGTGGAGACCGAGTTCGGCCGCAAGCGCCAGATCGACCAGTCGAACTGCAACAAGGACTTCTCCTGCGTGAACGGCTTCTGCCCGTCCTTCGTGACGGTGCATGGCGCCAAGGTGAAGAAGGCCGTGCCCTGCCATCGACCGCACCTTCAACGTCATCGTGACGGGCGTGGGCGGTACGGGTGTCGTCACCATCGGGGCGATCCTCGGCATGGCGGCGCATCTCGAGGGCAAGGGCCTCGGCATGATCGACATGGCCGGCCTCGCCCAGAAGGGCGGCGCGGTCTACAGCCATGTGCGGCTTGCCAACAACCAGGACGACATCCCAAGAAGGTGCTGGCTGCCGTCAAGGAGGGTCAGACGGCGCTCGTGGTGAACACCGCCGAGGTGATGCCGGGCGAGTTCACCCGCAACGCCGATTTCTCCCTGCCGACGGAGCGCCTCAAGCGCGCCATCAGGTCGGCTGCGGGTGCCGAGGGCGTATCCTTCGTCGACGCCACGGCGGTTGCCACCGCGCTTCTCGGCAATGCGATCGCGGCCAACATGTTCATGCTGGGCTATGCCTATCAGACCGGCCGCGTTCCGCTCTCGGGGGCTGCCATCGAGAAGGCCATCGAGCTCAACGGCGAAGCGGTGAAGATGAATCTCGCCGCCTTCACCTGGGGCCGCCGCGCGGCGGCCGAGCCGGAACTGATCGCATCGGTCATCGGCGAGATGAAGGCCCCGACGGAATCACGCAAGCTGTCCGAGACCCTCGACGAGGTGATTGAGCGGCGTGTCGGCTTCCTGTCCGGTTACCAGAGCCGGCGCTATGCGCGGCGTTTCAGCACCCTGGTCGAGCGTGTGCGCGCGGCCGAGGACAAGGCTGTTCCGGGCTCGACCGTACTCACCGACGTGGTGGCGCGTTCGCTGTTCAAGCTCATGGCCTACAAGGACGAGTACGAGGTGGCGCGGCTCTACACGAACGGTCACTTCGCGAAGCAGGTCGCATCAGCGTTCGAAGGTGATAACCTGCGTTACGAGTTCCACATGGCGCCGCCGGTCCTCGCCAAGAAGGACCCGGTCACCGGCCTTCCGCGCAAGATGAGCTTCGGGCCGTGGATGCTGAAAGCCATGGGCGTTCTAGCGAAGTTCAAGGCGTTGCGCGGCACGCCGCTCGATGTCTTCGGCTACACCCACGAGCGCCGCACCGAGCGACAGCTCATCCGTGAGTTCGAGGGACGCATCGAGGAGATCGTGGCCAGGCTCAATGCCGGCAACCATGCAACAGCGGTTGGGCTCGCGAGCATCCCTCAGAAGATCCGTGGGTTCGGCCACATCAAGGAGCGGAACCTGAAAGCCGCGAAGGCGGAAGAGGCCGATCTGTTGGCCAAGTTCCGCGCCGACCCGCAGCCGATGGCCGTTGCGGCGGAGTAATGATCGACAGCGTCATCCCGGACGCCGAAGGCGATCCGGGATCGTTCGAACCAGTTTCGCACTGTCATTCCGGGGCGGCTCATAGAGCCGAGCCCGGAATCCATAAACACGACATGTTAAAGAGATGGCGAGAGGCGTCACGCCTGTGTCTGCACCGTCAGCGGTTATGGATTCCGGGCTCCGCTACGCGGCCCCGGAATGACAGCGCTCATCCTGCATGCGATCCCGGATCGGCTGCGCCGTCCGGGATGACTGCTCACTTTGTTTGGCTGACTTCCACGAAGCTTTTCGCCACCTTCGGCACGTTCGCCTCGTTGAGCCCCGCCACGCACATGCGGCCGGAGCCCACGAGATAAACCCCATCTCGCTCGCGTAGGGTCGTGACCTGCTGCTCGCCCAGCCCCGTGTAGCTGAACATGCCGCGCTGGTTCGTGAGGAAGCCCACGTCCACCTCGTTCGACAGGGAGCGGATCTCGTCGGCGAGGCGCTTGCGCATCGATGCCATGCGGGTGCGCATGGTCTCGACCTCGCGGGTCCATTGCGCGCGCAGGTCGTCGTTGCCGAGCACCGTGGCGACGAGCAGGCCGGCCGTCATCGGCGGGCTCGAATAGCTGCGACGCACGGCGAGCTTGAGCTGCCCGAGCACGCGCTCGGCCTCGTCATGATCGCGGCACACCACGCTCAGGCCGCCGCAGCGTTCGCCATAGAGGGAGAAGTTCTTGGAGAAGGAATTCGCCACGAGGCAGCTGGCGCGCTCGGCATATCGGCGCACGAAGGCGGCGTCCTCGTCGAGGCTGGTGCCAAAGCCCTGATAGGCCATGTCGAACACCACGATGTGGCCCTTGGCGACCAGCACGTCGGTGACGGCCGCCTGCTGCCTCTCGTCGAGGTCGACGCCGGTGGGGTTGTGACAGACGGGCTGGATCACCACGATGGAGCCGGCTTCCGCGGCGTCCAGCGCCTTCACCATGCCGTCGAAATCGACCGAGCGGCTGATTCGGTTCCAATAGGGATAGGTTGCCGTCTTGAATCCGGCCCGCTGGAACAGGCCGTGATGGTTGTCCCAGGTCGGGTCGCTGACGAGAACGGTTCGGCCGGGGCAGTGCTTGGCGAGGAAATCGGCCGCGATGCCCACCGCGCCAGTGCCGCCGAGGGTCTGGATCGTCGCGATGCGCTTGTCGGCAAGGGCTGGATGCGCTGCGCCGAAGATGAGCTTCTGCACGCCCTCGCGGTAGGCCGCATGGCCTTCCATCGGCAGGTAGGGACGCTCCGCGAAGCCGTTGCGCTCATAGGCGGCCCGAACCGAGCCCAGCACCGGAAGGCGTCCCTGCTCGTCGGTATAGACGCCGATGCTGAGATTCACCTTCTCAGGGCGCGGATCGGTCTTGAAGCTGTCGTTGAGGGAGAGGATCGGGTCGCCCGCAAAGGCTTCGACCTGTCCGAACAGGGATTCCGTCATGCTGATCTCCAAGCCTGTCGCGGCCGTACAGCCGCAGATTGCCTGCCGCGAGACCTAGCCCCTGAGGCCGCCTCTCGGCAAGGTGCTTCGCGGGCTCAGGCATCCAGCCGCCAGTCGATCGGCTCGAGGCCCTTCTCGACCAGCCAGGCATTGGCACGACTGAAGGGCTTCGTGCCGCGAAAGTCATTGAGGCGGTTCAGTGGAGAGGGATGTCCGGCCTCGATCACGAGATGCTTCGTCCGGTCCACGAGCGTCGCGCGCTTGCGGGCGGGTCCGCCCCAGAGCAGGAACACGACGGCGGGCTGCTGCTGCGAGATGGCCGCGATCGCCTGATCGACCAGGGCCGACCAGCCGAACTTCATGTGGGCTCCCGACTTGCCGGCCTCCACCGTGAGCGCCGTGTTGATCAGCAGTACGCCCTGCCGGGCCCATTTCGAGAGGTCTCCCTTGGTCGGCATCGGCACGTCCAGATCCTCCGCCATCTCGCGCAGGATCGTCCGCAGGGAAGCGGGCAGCCGCCGGGAGCCGCGATAGGAGAAGGCAAGGCCGTGGGAATCGCCCGGGCTCGGGTAGGGATCCTGGCCGAGGACGACCACCTTGACCTTCTCCAAGGGCGTCAGGGAAATGCTGGTGAAAACCGCATCCGGCGGCGGCAGCACTTGGGCGCCGGAAGCGGTCACCGCATCGACCTTGGCCGCCACGGCCTCGGCGCTGCCATCCTGGAAGAACGGCAGCCCGAGCCATCCCTCGGTCATGGGTTTGGCGCGGAACGCGGCGAGAGCTTGGCTGATGGGGCCGATCATGGAGAAGTCATGCCTTTCTTCTGTGTCGAAGGGCCGACGCTGCGCCGGCTAAGGGGATCCGGCGGGATGGGTCGAAAGGACATCGGGAATGCCCCTGATCGAGGTGCCGAAAATGTCGACAGGATGTTACTTCTGTGACACGTTTCCGGTCTAGGCTCCACGTCTCCCGCCGTGGATCCAACCTGCCAAAAGGACCTTGTATAATGCTTCAGAGCCGCCCTTCCGCCGCCCTGCGCGCCGGCTTTCTTGGACTATCCCTGCTGCTGTCGGGCACGGCCCTGGCGCAGGAGGCCGTGACGATCCGCTTCGTCCATACCAACGACATCGATCGCATGAGCGCCGAGAAGGGCCGCGGCGGCTTCGCCCGCCTGGCGACGGTGGTCAAGGAGGAGAAAGCCAAGGGCAATGCCTTCTTCATCCATGCGGGCGACACGATCTCGCCCTCGCTCCTCTCAGGCTTCGACAAGGGCGCTCACGTCATCGACATCCTGAACCGCATGGGCGTCGACGCCATGGCGCCGGGCAACCATGAGTTCGATCTCGGCGACGCAGCCTTCCGCGCCCGCATGGCCGAGGCCAAGTTCGACGTGCTGGCCACGAACATCCTCGACGGGAACGGCCTGCCGGCCAACACCAAGCCCGATAAGATGATCGAGGTGCAGGGCCTGAAGATCGGTCTCTTCGGCCTCACCACCGAGGACACGCCGATCGCGTCAAGCCCCGGCACCATCAAGTTCTCCTCCACCATCGACACCGCTCGCGCGAAATCCAAGGAGCTGCGCGAGAAAGGCGCCGACATCGTCGTTGCCGTGGCTCACACGCCGCTCGAAGTGGACATGATCATCGCCCGCTCAGCCGGCGTGGACGTGATCATCGGCGGCCATGACGAGCACCTGCTTGCCTTCTATGACGGCAAGGTGGTCCTGTCGGAAGCCGAGTCCCAGGCCAACTTCGTCAACGTCGTCGAGATCTCGGTGACCAAGGCGACGAAGGACGGCAAGACGACCGTGTCCTGGTCGCCGAACTTCCGCATCGTCGACACTGCCAGCGTGAAGCCGGATTCCGACATCGAAGCCGTGGTGAAAGGCTACGAGGACAAGCTCTCCAAGGAGCTCGATATAGAGATCGGCGTGACGGAGACGGCCCTCGACAGCCGCCGCGCCACCGTGCGCGGAGGCGAGGCCGCCATGGGCAACCTGATCGCCGATGCGCTCAAGGCGGCAGTGGGTGCCGACGTCGCCATCACCAACGGCGGCGGCATCCGGGCCGACAAGCAGTACCAAGCCGGCCAGAAGCTGACTCGGCGCGACATCCTGTCCGAAATGCCCTTCGGCAACACCACAGTACTGCTCGAGGTCACAGGCGCGCAGATCAAGGATGCGCTTGAGAACGGCGTGAGCCAAGTGCGCGAACTCGGTGGCCGCTTCCCGCAGGTCTCCGGCATCGTGGCTGAGGTCGACGTGAAGGAACCCGTCGGCAGCCGCGTGAAATCGGTCCAGATCAACGGCCAGCCGCTCGATCCGGCCAAGATCTACAAGCTCGCCACGAACGATTTCGTGGGCCGCGGTGGCGATGGCTATCGCTCGCTCATCGGCGCCAAGTCCCTGATCGACGTCGCAGCGAGCCAGCTCATGGCAAGCCAGGTGATCGACTACGTGGCCAAGGCCGGCAAGGTGGCGCCGAAGGTCGAGGGCCGCATCGTCCTGCGCTGATCCACAAGCAGGCATCATCTGGCGCCGGGACCTGCATGGGTCCCGGCGTTTTTCATGGGGGCGCGGCCGGCGCGACGTCCTGGCGCATCCATTGCGGGCTGGTGGCAAGATAGGTCGCAGACCCCTGGTCAACGGAACAGGGAAGCGTAAATTCCCCCTCCATCAATGGTGGTTGCTGTGCCATCCTGCCCATGCAACGCCGAATCTCAGATATCAAAGCGGCCTCTCCTTGCAGTTCCAGACGCCCTCCGAATCAGTCAGCCTGTCGCAGAAGCGCCGCCGGCGCTCCCTTGCGCGTGGGCGGCTGTCTCTCGTCATGGGCTTGTTCGGCGTTGCCTTCATCCTCCTGACCTTCGGCTACATCGCCTGGGAGCAGCGCAACCGCCTCATCCAGCGCAATGAGGATGACCTTCGCAACGCCGCCTTCTTCCTGGCCGACCACACGGCAAGGCTCATGGAGGTCACGGACCTGACCTTGAAGCAGACCACGGCGCTGATGCAGGGGCAGAGCTGGGATCAGGTGGAAGCGTCGCAGTCTCTGTGGCAGCAGATCCGCGCCGTCCAGGACGCCTTGCCCTATATCGACGATGTGTGGCTCAACGATCCCGACGGGCGGCTACGTCTGACGTCTGTTCAGTTTCCCACCCCGGAATCGAACCTCGCCGGACGCGATGCTTTCACCGCGCAGGTGAGTCAGGATCAGGGCCTGTTCGTGGGAGAGCCGATCCTCGGGCGCGTCACGAAGGTTCCGACTTTCATGATCAGCCGTCGCCTGCAGGGCACCGATGGCGCGTTCGGGGGGGTCGCCTCAGTCACTGTGGCCCTGTCCTACTTCTACGATTACTGGTCCAAGCTGCGCTTGCCGCGCGGCAGCCGGGTGGTGCTCATGCGCAGCTCGGACGCGGAGGTCATCGCCCAATATCCACCGCCGCCGGACGGGCTGTCGTTCGCCCCCATCGATAAATCCGCTTTCGATGCGGCTGTGCGCACCACCTCCCAGGCTGGCCTCTATTCCTTCATCAGCATGGGCAGCGAGCGCGCGGGAGCCTACCGGCAGGTCGGCGCGATGCCGCTCTACATCAACGTCAGCATGCCCCAGGATGCCTATTGGACGCCGTGGTTTGTCCAGACGCGGCTCTATGGCGCCTTCGCCCTGGTGGCTCTTCTGGCTCTGCTGGCTCTCACGACCCTGGCCTCACAGCAGTTCCATGAGCAGGCGGCGAATGAGGCTCTGCTTGAGAAGCAGGTTGCCCTGCGCACCAAGGAGCTGCGGACCGAGACGTCGGCCCTGGAGGTTCTCAACCGGACAGGCAGCGTCCTTGCGGCGGAACTCGACCTGGACCGCATCATCGAAAGCGTCGTCGATGCCGGTGTCGAGCTGACCGAAGCGCAGGCAGGAGCTTTCTTCTGTGGGGCCGCTCAGGATGGGAAAGAGCACTACGGCAAGTTCGCTTCCGCAGGCTTCGATGAAGCCTTCGCGGCCCTCGACATCCGGGCCATCTGTGCGCCGGCTTTTACGGAAGGCAGAATTGTCCGATTGGACAACATTGCCGTCGAGCAGGGCTATGACGGCACGCCTTTCACGGCGGACGCGACGCTGGACCGCCCCGTGCTTCGCAGTCTCATGGCGGTTCCCGTGCTGCTGCGGAATGGCGAGACCCACGGCGTTCTCGTCTTCGGTCATCAGAGACCTGGGGAGTTCACCCAGCGGTCCGAGCGCCTGCTGGCGGGCCTGACGTCACAGGCCGCCATCGCCCTCGAGAACAGCCGCCTCTATCGCGATGCCCAGACAGAGATCGAGGAGCGAAAGCAGGCCCAGACCCAGCAGTCGCTGCTTATCCGCGAGCTCCATCACCGGGTGAAGAACACCCTGGCCACCGTCCAGGCCGTGGTCGGCGCCACCGCGCGCTCGGCGCTGAACATCGATGATTTCTACCAGGCCTTCGTGGGGCGCATCATCTCGCTCGCCAACACCCACTCCCTGCTCACCGAGGCCGTCTGGCAGACCGCGTCCCTGCGCGAGATCATGGAGAAAGAACTGCGCCCCTACAACGATGTGAGGGGCCAGCGGATTGCCCTGAACGGACCCGCGGTCGAGCTGCCATCCGACGCGGCCGTGCCCATCGGGATGGCGATCCACGAGCTGACCACCAACGCGGCCAAATACGGTGCCCTGTCGGTGTCCCGCGGCAGGGTGTCCGTTTCCTGGGAGGCGGAAGAAACTGACGAGGGAACGAGGCTCAAGCTGGTCTGGGAGGAAAGCGGGGGGCCTGAGGTTTCTGCCCCAACACGCCAGGGCTTCGGTTCGCGCCTGCTGCACCGGGTGCTGGCAACGCAGCTGAATGCCAAGGTGGACATGGATTTCCGTCCCGAGGGTCTGCGGGTCGCGCTCGACACCATTCTCAAGCACGAACCCAACAAGGGCCCGGCGCTCTGAGAGTCGTTTGGTTTCTGCAAACGCGGCTTGCGGCTACGCGCACTAATGTGAAGGCAGTTTCGATTGGCGGATCGGCCTGAACCTCTTATTTAGGCGGCATCGGGAGTGGAATTCGGGACGAACTCCGCGGCCAAGGGGCTTTTTTATGAACGAGAATGTCAATCTGACCGATCTGCGCCAGGGCGTCCGCC
>JAJFBI010000117.1 GCA_020697385.1 Microvirga sp.
GCTGATACCGGTGCCGGGACTTCGGACGGCATCCGCAATGCCCTCCTGCTCGCCGGCGTCATCGTCATCCTAGGGGCTCTTGCGGGGTTTTTTCTAATCGATCCGGAGGCTGACCGGCCCGCCCATTCGCCGGATCCGCGGCTGGGATCTCGGCCAGCCTAGAGCATCGTGCGGTAAAGCGGATCCGGTTTTCGCTGCGCGGCCCGCTGGGTCCGCACCAACGATGCTCTCATGTATAGAAGAAGCATCGGATCGATCCCAAAATTGCAAATCCACTTTTGGGTCCGATGCTTTAGGACGAGTGCGAAACGGATGTCGCCGCCATTGTAGACATGCCGTTCTGATCTACATCACTTTCAGCAGCGCAACTCACGCCGTCCACGGATCCCGCTCACCAGAGGGCACGTTCAACGACCGGCAAGCGGAGGCTTTCGAATGACCAGCTCCGACGATGTGCAGAAGACGATCCTGCGCAACAAGCTCCTCGGCCGATGGGCCGCCGAGAAACTGGGGCTCACCGGCCGCGACGCGGAGGTCTATTCGGACGCGCTCGCCAGGGGCACGGCCGATCCCGACCGCAGCGACGTATTTACCAAGATACGCAAGGATTTCGATGCCGCGGGTGTGGCTGAATCGGACGCGCGCATCCTCAACGTCATGACCGAGCTCATGCTCAAAGCCGGCAACCTGATGCCAACGGCGCGGGGAGATTCCACCGATGCCGCTGCGGTGACACTCGCGCGCAAACTCATGTCGTAACGAGGCTGGCGTGGAGAAGCATAAATTGGACATGTTCGTTGACGTCAGGGCGACGGCCTCAGGCCGCTAGCCTGGGACGCACTGAATTGGCTTCATTAACGCAGGCCGATCTCGACCCCGCTCACGTTGGCACTTAATTCCAACCCGATGGTGCGGCCGCGCAGTTCGAGAACGACCCCTCTCCCATTCTGCAGGCGGATGGTTGATGCGCCGCCGCCGGCGGCGGCCCCCATGGCAACGGCCGTGTAGGTGCCGGCGATGTCTGAGGCGCGGCGCAAGTTGTAGGCCCGCCCAACCAGGTCGGCCTTTGAGGCTCCAATCGTCGCACCGAAGCTCAGGCCTCCGACGCGCAGCGGATAGCGCCGCCCTTCGAAGACGAGCGTCCCGCGGCCGCCCCCGACGCCAACGATGAACCCTGCTTTGGCGATCTCAATGCGCACTGTCCCTGTTGCGGCCCAACCCGGCACCGTCAGCATGGGCATGACCAGCGCGGCACACGCGATCAGGCCGCAACGAAGAGCATGGCGAAATGTAAGCATGGAACCCTCCCTTTTTCATGGGGCTGAGACGAACTCAACCTGTATCAACTCAAGATCTACGATGTGCGCGGACACAGGCGTTTGCCACCCCGTCGCTGATGTCAGCCATGAGGCGTTGTCCGTGACACCCGCAGCGAACTGCGTGACGCATGATCAACTGGCTGCGCGACAGGGCCTGACCGCCATCAGCGCCAAGGACGAACCCTCATCCTCCGATCCGCCCCCCGCCGTTCACTGACTTGGCAAAGATAGTCATCAGCTTGCTCATCTCGGCATTGTAGTCGCGGAGGGTTTCCTCCATCCAGCGGGATTGAATAGCTGATACGTCCGCGGGGTTTCTGCAGCCCGTCATTTCGCGGGCGGTCTCGGCGTCCTTCTCAAGCCGCATGGACACGAAACCCATCATCTCGCGCTGGCACTCGGCGGCCGCGGCGAACCAGGTCCCCGCGGCATTCGCCACGGCGCGGCCGCTGTCGCCTGACACAGCATATCCGGTGCTGCTCCGCAGCGTGTCCGATGTTCCTGAACTCTTCGGCATGATGGCCATGGATCGTCCTCCTTGAACGAAATCATTCGTCAGCCTGAAAGGGCCGCCCCTCACTTGCTCCAGGCAGCGGTAGGGCGAGGCCCGCCGCCCGCCTGATGTTCAGTGCCCACCGAGAACGAGCGTCTGGATCGGATACACCAGCGCTTGGATGCGCAGGATCATGGCATGCACGAGCCCGACGGCGTCCACCCCGTGAAGGGCCAATCCCTTCAGTGTGCCGACCTCGCCGGATGCAATCAGGTCGTGGTTGCTTGAGTAAGCATTGGCGATGCAGCTGCTGCCAGGCGTGACGCCGTCGAACCCGCCTTCGTAGAGAGGCTCCAGAAAGGCCAGGACGGTTCCGGGCCGCGTCACTTGCTGCGCGTCGAGCAACTGCTCGCCGCTGCGGAGCTGGCCGGCAGCGATATAGTCCTGCACTCCGGTCACCACCATGGGGATCACCGTCCAGGGCTTCGACGCGCAGGTGACCTCGGCCGCCATGCCGACCTTTATGATCTGAGCCTCGATCTGGCCGAAACCGGCCTGCAGGCGTCCCCTACCGGCGCCCTCCGGAATCAGCACTCCGGCCGGCCGCATCAGTGGATTGACGATGTCGCCCACCCGCAGCGTGAACTGCTCCACACGCCCATCCACGCCGGCCCGGACGACGGTCTTGTCCAGTTCAACCTGCGCCTGGGCCAGCTCGGCTTCGGCGCTAGCCCTTTCGGCCGGCAGCAGGGTGGAAATCCGCGTCTCGGCCTGTTCCTTGGCCGCGGTGGCGGCGTCAATGGTGCCCTGGCGTCCCTGCACGGCGACCTGGAGCTTCTCAATGTCCCGCGTGGCCACAGCGCCCGGATTGCGGCGATAGATTTCCTGCTTCGTCTCCAACTCGTCGACCGCCTGCTGGTAGGAACTCCTGGCCTCCACGATCCTGCCTTCGGCCGCCGCGACATCGGTCTTGGCTGCAACCAGTTCGGCTTCGACCTGGGCTATCTTGCGGCGCGCGGTCTCCGCAGCGGCCTCCTGCTTCGAGCTGTCGAGCCGGAAGATCGGTGCGCCCTGTTTGATCGCACCGCTCACGCCGTCGACATGGACCTCGGCCACACGCCCGTTGGTCTCGGGCAGGATCGGGATGGTGCGGAAGAACGCAGTGGCGTTCGTAGTCGACGGATGGTTGTAGAAGATCACCGTGATCAGCCCCACGGTGAGCATCAGGCAGGCAATGATCCCCCACCGCAGCTCGAACCATACCGAGAAGAGGGTGATCTCCTTGCCGATCCGCTTGCCCTGGGCATAGCGGCGGTAGAGATAGTCCGGCAGGATCGTCAGCAGCGAGCAAAGAAGAAGCTCAAGCATGGGTCCGCTCCTTCGGCGTCCGTGGCAAGGTGATGGTTTTCGGCAATTCGACAGCGTCTTCGCCCTGCGCTTCGGCTGGCGTGATTTTGGCGACGACCTCGTCCGGCGTTTCCCCCGCGCCCTCGCCCGGAGGGATTCCGGCGATCTTTTCAAGCGATCCCGCCATCCTGCGCAGCGGCGTCCCAAAGTCGGGAATATCGATCAGAGCGAGCAGCAGGCCGGCGACCCAGAAGATGTGCTGATGCGTGAACAGGGCCAGCAGGCCCAGCACGGCGACGATCTCGAATTGCAGCTTGTGGGATTTGTGCGCCATGCGTTCAGGCAACGTGTGCAATCGCAGGAACAGGAGACCGACCGCCAAGACGGCGAGCACCAGGAATATCGCGACGACCACCATGAGGACGTCGGTCTCGCCCGGCGCGGTGATGAAGACCGGAAGGTGATGAGGAGCGGCCGGATTAAGTGACGGGTTCATACTGTTTCTCCCACTGCGGCGGTTGAGGCACTCCCCGGGACAAGCTTCACCCCACGCGCCTGGGACAACTCATGCGCCAGCGCGAGGTCCGCCTCGACCGTGGCGTCATCTGTTTTCGAAGTGAGATCATCCATAAGCTCACTCTCCTTTCCGGTTGATCAGGCAGGACCGGGCGCGGTTTCGCTGGCGCGTCCCCAGTCCTGGAACAGGGTATGGGCGACCGCGAGCAGCACGGGACCGAGGAAGACCCCGACGATCCCGAATGCAAGAAGGCCGCCAAGCACACCGAGAAAGATCAGCACCATGGGCATCCTGACACCACGGCTGATCAAGTATGGTCGCAGAACGTTGTCGAGGTTACCGACGAACACACCATTCCAAGCCATCACGAACACGGCCCATCCGGTGTAGCCCGAAGACATCAGCCACAGGGCGGCAGGCAGCCAGAGCAACAACAGCCCCATCGGCAACAAAGCGAGGACCACGCCGACGGCGCTGAGCACCATGGCACCGGGCACCCCGGCCAGCCAGAAGCTGAATCCCATTAGAATGCCCTGTACCAAGGCGGTGCCGAGGACCCCGTTGACCACGCTGACGATGGTCATTCCAGCAGTCTGCAGAACACGCTGCGCCCGCCAGCCGCCCAGCCGTGTCATTGCCCAGTCGAGGCGGCTCTCGACGTAGGCACCGTCGCGGTAGAGGAAGAACGCCAGGACGATGCCAAACAAGACCTGAAGCGTGCCAGAGAGGAGCGAGGCTCCCTGATGCAAAGCCCATTCACGCAGTGGTTGGACATAGGGCGCCAGAGTCGGCCCAAGCTCGGCGCCTTGCTGCGACACCTGTGTCCACACGCGTTCCGCTTCGACTCCGATCAAGGGCAAGCGCCCGAGCCAGCCGGGTGGCGGCAGCCCCTGATCAATGGCCGCGCGGACGGCTGCTGTGAGCCGGGCAACGTCGTCCGCCAGGTTCGCGCCCAAAGCCAGGAGCGGCAGCACCAGCAGACCGGCGGTCATCAGGGTCATAAGCAAGGCGGCAGGCGTCTGCCGTCCGCCGAGCAGGCCCTCAATCCGCCGGAACAACTGCCATGTCGACACGCAGAGGATAACGGCAAGAAGGATGGCCGTCAGGAACGGCTTGAGCACCATGATACAGCCGACAGCCAGAACCAGGAGCAGCACCAGCCCGAGCGCCTTCTCGACATAGGACACCTCCTGGGACGCGGGTTGCTCCCAGGTATGCATGGCGTCACGTGGATCCACAGAGCGCACGGATTTCCTCCTGGTCAGTCTGGCCGCTAGCATCCGCTGCAGACGCTGCGCAGGGTGCGGTTCAGGCGGCGGTCCATTTCGCGCATCTTTCTGTTGGCCTCCGAATTGGTTTTGTCCGCACTCGCCTGCAGGCCTTCCTGCTGCTGAACGGACGACAGGGTCGGCTGTCGGAGCGTTGGCCGATCAGGCGAATATTGCTGGTCTGGCGCCTGCGCCACGGCCGTTCCGACCCAAAGGAGTGCTGGAACCGCAAGAGCGGTAAGCCTGCTCAACGACAAGGGAATGGAAGTCATCAGGACCTCCTCTTGTTGGCATGTTCAAGCGTGGCACCAGCGTCACGCCATGATGCTGAGCCCACCATCGACATAGGTGGTCGTCCCGGTCAGCCTTCTTGCGAACGGCGTCGTCAGGTACGCGGCGGTGAGGCCCACGTCGTCGATGTCGACCAACTCGCCAATGGGCGCCCGCTCGATGGCTTCGGACAGAAGGACGTCGAAATCCTTCAAGCCGGAGGCGGCCCGGGTCTTCAGGGGGCCGGGCGAGATGGCGTGCACCCGGATGTGCTTGTCGCCCAACTCATAGGCAAGATAGCGGACAGCACTCTCCAGCGCCGCCTTCACGGGTCCCATCAGGTTGTAGTTCGGCACCACCTTATTGGCGCCGTGATAGCTCATCGCCAGGAGTGTCCCGCCGTTGGCCATCAGGGGCTCGGCAAGCCGCGCCATGCGGATGAACGAATGGCAGGAGATGTCCATCGCCACCTTGAATCCCTCACCGGAGCTGTCGACGAGCCGTCCCTGCAGGTCCTCCTTCGGCGCGAAGGCGATGGAATGCAGCGCGATGTCGAGGCTGCCCCACGTCTCGCGGATCTGTTCGAAGACAGCCTCAAGCTGGCCGCTCTGAGCCACGTCGCACGGTGCGAAGACCGAGGCTCCAAGTTCCTTGGCGAGCGGCTCGACATAGGGCCTTGCCTTCTCGTTGAGATAGGTAACCGCGAGGTCGGCCCCGAGTTCGCGGAAGATCCGGGCGCAGCCGTAGGCAATCGAATGCTCGTTGGCAATGCCGACGACGAGGGCGCGCTTGCCGTGCAGAACCTTCGATTGGATGGCAGTTTGGGTCAGGTCTGTCGGTTGGTCGTTCATGGGTTTGCCCTTGTGCGTCGATGATCACGCGGTCGTCGGTGTGAGCCAGGCTTTGCCGTCACTCCCGGGTGGGCTTGGCCCTGCGCCAGAGGCACCGTGATCGTCTCAGCCTTTGCGTTGCCTCCGGTCCCATTATCGGAGAGGAGGCGCCGGATCTCACCCAGCAAAGCGACTTGCTTGTCATTGGCCTCGATGCGGCCTTCCACGCGGTCGAGCAGATCGAGCAGTCCGCGTCGCTCGTCGGACGTCTGCAGAAGCTTGGGAAGCGCCAGGAGGGCCTTCACCGGCTCGAAGTCGACGATGTAGGACTGCTCGCGGATGATGGCACGCGCAGCCTCCGCCGGCATGTCGATCAGGCCGATCTCCTTGCCAACGAGATCTCGGGCCCGCTTCATGGCCGAGAGCCGCCGCCGACCGGTGCCGGCCTTCATCAGCAGGAGCGCGGCTCGGACGATTCCTTTTGTCCGGTCACCGTCCTCAATATGCGCCAGCGCCTCCTTCACCGGAGGAGCGCTCCGCACGTCGATAGGTTGCTCTTCATCGGCTTCCTTGTCCTCCGTGGTCATGCCGATTCCGGCCGAGCCGTAGATACGGAAGAAGGTGTTCTCCACCGAGGCGTCGCGCAGGTCGCGATAGAGATCCCACGAGGCGGAGGTGACGGCAGCCATCCAATGCTCCATCCCGGCCATCGGGCCTTCGTTGTCGCGCGGCGCCCGGTTCGCGCGCACCATGTCGGCCATGCCCTTGAGCGGCCACAGGTAAGGATTGAGGTCCGACACCGCCCAGCGCTGCGCGCGCTGCGGATTGAGCGCTCTGGCGGCCTTTGCGGCCGCGGGGGTGATCATTGGGGCCACGAAGGGATGCACGAAGGTTTCGTAGGCGGAAGCGAGGGCCTCGGAGGTGTTCTCGACCACCCTGAACGGCCCCTCGTCCTTGCGGCCGTACTTCTGCAGGATCTGCAGGTCCTCGACCCGGCGCTCGGTCAGCATCACGTCGTAGCGCACGCTCCCGTTCGTCTTCTGCTCCTCGACCTGCATGCCATAAAGACCAGGAGGCAGATGCTCGATGTAATCGATCAGATCGACGATCTGCGTGTGCTCGCGCTTGGCGACCGCGCCCGAGACGAAGATGCCGAGATGGCCGACGCTCTGGTGCATCAGGCCGACGATTACCTGACCGTTCGCCTTGAGGGCCTCAGTGGTCGGATAGAGGTCGGCGACCCAGTTGAAGGCTTGCTGCGGCGGCGTGATGTTGTCGCCCAGCGACGCGAACAGGATGATCGGCGACTTGATTGCTCGCAGGTCGAAGGCGCGACCCTCGGACCACTCGGCGTCGCCATCAGCCAGATTGTTACCGACGAACAGGTTCTCGACGATCCATTTGATCTCTTGGCGGCCCATCAGGAAGAAGCCGCCCCACCAGCGTTCGAATTCCAGGAACCGCTCGGGTTCGGTGTCGATCTTGGAGAACAGGTTGTAGTACTTGTCGAAATAGGTGTTTGCCGGGTTGAGAGACTCAAAGTTGTCGACAAGGTAAGCGCCGTCGAACGTGCCGGCACCGAGATCGCTCGCCAGAAGCGCGGGCCAGGTGCCGCCGAGCATTCCGCCCGCGTAGCGCATCGGATTCTCGCCGTCGTTGCCGGCCCAGTACGACATTGGAGCGCCGTTGATCACGATGGGGCCGACGAGATCGGGTTCAAGGGCGCCGATGAGCATGGAAGCCCAGCCGCCTTGGCAGTTGCCAATCACGACCGGCTTGTGGGTTCCTGCTTGAACCCACCAATGCCGGGTCCATGGCCGGCCCGCGGATCGATGACGACAAAGGGGCGGCGCCCTGCGTCGGTCTTGATGCCCTCCGGCGGGAGGATGCGCACAAGGGCGTAGTTGGCAGGCCGCTCGAAGGTGCGGGCGTCCGCAATCATCTCCCAGTCGAAGTCGAGCAGCGGCGGCTTGCCGGCTTTCTCGTGCTCGATCCAGTTGTTGCCGCGCTGGCGCAGCGTGTCCCAATACAGGATCGAGCGCTGTGTGAAGTCGAGCCAGTAGTCGCTGGCATCGCGCCAGAAGTCGAAAGGCGTCACTGGGCGGGCAGCCCCCTCCAGCAGCGGTTCGTTCGCGGCTTTCACCGCATCGACGTAGCGCTGAACCGCGCCTGTGCACCGCTCCTGGTAAACCTCGGTGAACTTCGCCTGCGCGCGGGCGACCTGCGTCAGCCGTGCTTCAGGACCATTGCTGTTCGCGCCATTGTTGCCTCGCTTGGTCCCGGCTTCGACTCGTGGCATTGCTCTCGTCCTCACAAAGGAGGGTTTCAGAAGGGATTATTTTTTGGCCTCGCCCCATTTGAGGAAAAAGCCGATATCCCCTGGGAACCCGCCCGGCCACTCGATGATCTGGGCGCTCAGCCTGAAGCCCGCAGACCGGAGCTGGTCGCGCCACAGCTCGTAGGCCTGGCGCGGGCGCCCGGTCAGGGTGTCGGGCCAAGTCGGATCCGCGTTGTTGATGGCACGGCCTTTGTCCGAGCACAGGCTGTTGGGAAACCGCATGACCATCAGCTCGGTCTCGCCCCGCTCCGCGGCGGAGCGCAGCTTTGACTTCAGCGGCTGCAGGATCTCCTGCAAACGCTCGGGGGTCAGGTCGATGGGCTCGGCCATCCGCTTGATCAGGTCCTGGCGGGCCTTTTCCGCCCGATCCATGCCATCGACCGACTTCATGGCTTTCGCCATCTGCATCTCGGTCATGTAGTTGCGCAGGTCGGCGGCCGACATGAACGTCTCGTCGCCGAGTTGCTGTTGGGCCTTCTCGTCCGGCTTGGTCTCTGTGGGCCCGGATCCGGACGAGATCCGCGGTCCGCCGGTGCGGTTGGCAGCTTCATCGAGCACGAGCCCAGTCCAGGCGAGACCGGCGGTCACCTCGGCGCGGGTCGCCACGTCGTTCTCGCCAATCCCGGCCGTGAAGACGAGTCCATCGATCCCACCGAGAGCGGCCATGAGGGAGCCGATCTCGCGGGTGATGCGATACACGAACAGATCGATGGCCCGCTTGGCGTCCACATCTGTCGCAGCCTTCGAGCGCTCGTCGCGACGCTGACACCACCTTTGAGGGCGCATAGGCTCGCGCCGTTGCCGAGATGGGCGACAATCACCTTTCCCTCAGCGAGGCGCGGATCGTAGTCCTTCAATACCGACGAAATGTAGTCGTAGGATAGCCCGTGGAAGCCGTAACGCCGCACGCCGCGTTCGCGCATCTCACGCGGCAGCGCGAACAGGGTCGCGATGTCGGACTGCGTGTGGTGGAAGCCCGTGTCGAAGCAGGCAACCTGCGGGATCCCCGGCAGGCGGCGGCGCACAATCCGGATCGGCTCCAGGTTGTGCGGCTGATGCAAGGGCGCGAGCGGCACCAGCTTTTCGAGCGCTTGGACAACGTGGTCGTCGACAAGCACCGGAGCAGAGAAGGCCTGTCCGCCATGAACCACCCGGTGTCCGATGGCGGCAAGCGTGCGTCCCTCCTGATGCTGCCGTAACCAGGAGA
>JAJFBI010000118.1 GCA_020697385.1 Microvirga sp.
GATCCATTGGACGATGAAGCGGGCGCCGAAGACAAGCTGCGCCAGAACCCCGAAGGCGGCCCAGAGATCGAAGCGGGCGACGAGGACGTCGTAGAAATAGAGCCCCAGGTCGTGGGACAGGCGCATCAGCATCAGACGGTTTCCATCAGACGATTTCTTGGGCAGCGGGAACGCGGCGGCGGCGGCGGATCAACCACCAGACCCCGGCCAAGTCAAGGATGCCTACCCACAGGCGATCGAACATCCCGTAGTTCGAGCGCCCCGCATGGCGGGGCCGGTCGACCACATCCACATGGGCGATCTGATACCCCTCGCGCTTGATGAGCGCCGGCATGAAACGGTGCAGGGCATCGAAATATGGCAGGCGCAGATAGACGTCACGCCGGAAGGCCTTGAGCCCGCAGCCCGTATCGCGCGTGCCGTCTTTCAGAATGCGTCCCCGGACGCCGTTGGCGATGCGGGACTGCCACTTCTTGTAAGTGCCGTCCTTGCGCCCGACCCGCTGCCCGGCCACCAATGCAACCGCTGGATCCTCGAGAGCAGCGACGAGCTGAGGGATGAAGGCCGGATCGTTCTGCCCGTCCCCGTCCAGGGTGATCACCACCGGCGCACGGGCGGCATGAACCCCGGTCCGGACGGCTGCGCTCTGGCCGCAGCTTGCCTCGTGGCGCATGAGGCGCAGCCATGGCCGCGTCGTGCGGGCGCTCAGGATCTTCTGTCCGGTGTCGTCGGTCGAGCCGTCGTCCACATAGATCACCTCGAAGGGTGCAAGCGCGGCGCAGGCGCGCTCGATCTCCTCCACCAGGGGGAGGATGTTGAGCGCCTCGTTCTTGACGGGCACCACGACGCTGATGCGCGGGCTTGTGGGAAGGTCGGTCATGCGTACTTCAGAATCCGGTCGCATAGGCCGCGATATCGACCCGCTTTCCGCTGTTGATATTGAATCCCTGAACTCTGGTCGAGAGCACAGGCTTCTGCCGCAGACGCTCGTTCTCCGCCCGGAACTCACCCTCGAAGCGGTTGTCCACAAAGACGACCCGGCACCCGCCCTGGCGCAGGAACCGGGAGGCCTCGGCTCCGCTGTCGAGCATGTCGAGATTCGTGCCTGTCAGGAAGACGAGGCTGGGCTCCCGATAACCGAGGGTTGCGACCTGCGGATTCGTGCAGGGTATGTTGCGGGCGACCTCGGCGAGGCGATCGGAAATCTTGAGAGACCGCAGATCGAGCTGGGCGAAACCGAATACGCCAACGGCAAGGAAGGCCGAGGACAGGAAGCCGGCCCATAGGGTCGGCACCATCCGGTTCCTCACGAACAGCCGCCAAGCCCAGAGGGCGAGGAGCGACGATACGACGAGCGCCGGCAGCGCCCGGAAGGGTGGCAAACCGTCGAAGGACCAGGCGACCGCCGACAGGCCAATGGTGAGGCCGACAGGAATGAACGGGATCAGCACTGTGGCCAGCTTCGCAGCCGGCCGGTGGGGGCCGACGAAATGCCGGGCGATAGCCATGACCGTGATGATCGCAACCGCCGGAAGAAGCGGCATCGTATAATGCGGCAGCTTCGTCGGAACCGCCTCGAAGACGATCCAGGACGGTACGATCCACGCGAGCGCGAAGGCTACCGGCTCTTCCCGGCGGTGGATCCAGGCGAAGGGCACCGCGATGGCGGCCAGGATGGCGCCGGGCCAGAAGGTCGCGAAGAACGAGAGCAGATAGAAGCCGGGCGGCGCCCAGTGGTACTTCTGCGCCGTGCCGACCTTTCCAAGCATGTCCTTGCCGACGGAAGCCGCGAAGAACTCGCCGCCGCTCTTGATGGCGATGGCAATGAACCATGGCAGCACGACCGCGAGCGTGAAAAGGAGGCCGAGCCAGGGTCTGAGTGTCAGCAGCCAGTGGGCGGAGCGCTCCTTGTAGGAGAGAACCGCGGCCGCGAGACCGGCGAACATGAGGACGAGGGGGCCCTTGATCAGTATCCCCAGGGCAAAGCCCGTCCAGAAGATCAGCAGTGCCCGCCGGGGCAGAACGCCGGCACCTCGGCTCAGATAGGCTCGGGCGAGGCCGCCCATCACCGCCACCGAACAGGCGGTGAGCATCGCATCCGTCTTGGCGAGGCGAGCTTCGACCATGAGAATGACGCATGTCGCCATCAGGGCGGCTGTCAGGAAGGCCCCTCGCCTCCCGAAGAAGGCCAGGGCTGCCCAATAGGTCAGCAGGACAGTGGCGATAGCCCCTAACAGAGAAGGTATCCGATAGAGCGCGATGGTGGTCCGCGCCTCCGGCATGCCCAGGGCCTCGCCTATGGCGACACTGGCGCTCTGTAGCCAGTAGATGCCTACCGGCTTCTTGTGCCGGGCCTCGTCCTGGAACCGAATATCGACGAAGTCGCCGGTCTCCAGCATCTGCTTGGAAGCCTGGGCATAACGCGGCTCGTCGCGGTCCATGGGCTGGAGCGAAGTGAAGCCCGGCAGGAAGCAGACGAGCGACAGCAGCACGAGCACAGCGCAGAGGCGCGCATGGCTCCGCTCGACGATGCTCGTGATCTGGGCCACGGAGAAGTGGCGCAAAGACATCCGCTGCTGGGGGACAGAACCGTCCATCAATCACTCCGGAGGCGGGAAAGCCGTCGTGCCGGCAAGGGATTCCCATGGGCACGGGCCGTCAAGCCGCGTGATGTCCTCCAAACCCGGCGGGAAGTCAAATTGACGGAAGGTAGCGGCTGGCCGCTCAAGGAACACGCGTGCTCAGGCAGGCATTGCCAGAGGAGGCAGGTTCAACCCAGGAGGTGCCGCGATGAACAGGTCTGCCTGCTGGTTCGCCATTGCTCTACTGATGCAGTCGGCCCATCCGGCTACGGCTCTCGACCGGCCGGTCGTCTGGCGGGACGAGGATACCGGTTGCGCTTATCTGCTTACCCCGCAGGGCGGCATCACGCCCCGGCACCGCCGGGATGGCACCCTCGACTGCCCGGACGTGGCGGCCGGTACGGGAGTCGTCGAGAACATGGGGCGGGACATCGCACGCGGCCTCGATGCACTGCAACGCGAGGTCGAGCGCCTGCGCGAGCGCTACAATAACCGTCCTTAAAGCAAGGAGATCAGAGTGCCGGCGAATACCCGCATCTTTGGCGAGCATGACGAGAAGACCATCAGGCAGCTTGACCGCTGCATGGAGGCCGGCAGCGCCTTCAAGGGCGTGCTCTGCGCAGACGGGCATCTCGGCTATGCCCACCCGATCGGCGGGGTCGTGGCCTATGAGGAGCATATCTCCATCAGCGGCGTCGGCTTCGACATCGCCTGCGGCAACATGGCGGTCCGTCTCGACACCCGCTACGAGGACATTGCGGCCGAGACTGGGCGGATTCTCTCGGATATCGGGCGCTCCATCAGCTTCGGGATCGGGCAGAGAAACGCCGTCAAGGTCGATCACGAGTTGTTCGATTCACCCCTATGGGACGAGGCCGGAGCGCGGGACCTCAAGACAATGGCCCAGCAGCAGTTGGGGACCGTCGGCTCCGGCAACCATTACGTGGACCTGTTCGAGGACGAGGAGGGTTTTGTCTGGATAGGGGTGCATTTCGGCTCCCGTGGCCTTGGCCACAAGATCACCACCAGGCAATTGGCCCTCGTCGGGGCCAAGGACGGCATGGAGGTCGAGCCGGCCCTCGTCCACCAGGACAGCGAAGTCGGACAAAGCTACCTCGCCGGAGTGAAGCTCGGCGGTCTCTATGCCTATGCTGGCCGCGAGTGGGTGGTGGAGCGCGTGCGCCGGATCATCGGCGGGCACATCACCGATTCAGTCCACAATCACCACAACTTCGTCTGGCGGGAGAGCCATGAGGGCCGGGATTACTGGGTGGTGCGCAAGGGTGCGACCCCGGCCTTCCCCGGCCAGCGCGGCTTCGTTGGCGGCTCCATGGGAGACAACGCGGTGATCCTGCACGGTGTCGAGAGCCCGGAGAGCGCCGACAGTCTCTACTCAACCGTCCACGGCGCAGGCCGCCTCTTCGGCCGCATGGACGCGAAGGGCAAGAAGAACAAGGCCGGTCAGTGGACTCGCCCGCCCCGCTTCACCCGCGACGAGATGGACGCGTGGCTGCGCGACAAAGGCATTCTGTTGCGCGGGGGCGACGTGGACGAAAGTCCCATGGTCTATCGGCGCCTGGAGGAGGTGCTCGCCTATCACCAGGGAACGATCGAGATCGAGCATACCCTCCGGCCCTTCGCGGTCGCTATGGCAGGCCCCGGCGAGTTCGATCCGTATAAGGATTGACCCTCGCCAGGGCTGCAATCTTACCGGAACCAGCCGAAATAGAGGCCCCAGAGGCTCGGCGAGCGTATGCCGCGCACCCGGCGAGCCGCCTCGTCGGAGCTCATCGATTCACCGCCATGGCATGAGCACAGGACGATGTGGGCGTCATGCTCGGAGATCTGGAAGAAATCGACCGCGTCCCCGAACGTGTCGCTGCGCAGCCCGGCTTGCCGCAGGACGGGATCGGAATAGGCCACCGTGAGGGCGGACCCATCGGCCCGCATGGCGAGGCGCTGGGCCTTGGGCTTCCATTCGATCTCGTCGAGGGTTTTGAGTTCCCGGTCGGGCTCGCGCTCCAGGAGTTCGATCCAACGATCCAGGCGTTCCCGCTTCGATAGGACCGGCACCTGGACGTCTTCGGGGCTCTTTAGGTCGGCGACGCTACTGAGTTCGGACAGAGGCCTGTGTTCCATGCTCCCCTCCTTGGCAGAAGAGCGAATCGAGCCACCCAGCTACAAGCTCAACCTTGGAGCATAGGGAAAGGTTCGAGGAACATCCGTGGAGTGCCGCTGATATTTTGGGCAATTGCCGCAGTGGCAACAGAAAAGGCCCGACGCCTGGACGGCATCGGGCACATGGTTTGTCAGACGGCTGCCGAATGTTCGTGATCGGCGGTCCTGGGTGTCCCCATGAGCTCGGCCAGCCGATTGCGGGCGCGGTTCACGCGGCTCTTGATAGTGCCGACCTTCACGCCCAGGGCCTCGGCGGCATCCTCGTAGGACATGCCCTCGGCACCGATGAGGATAATGGCCTCACGCTGCTCCTGCGGGAGCTTCTCCAGTGCTGTGGAGAGATCCTGGAGCGCGAGCTTATCCTCCTGATCGGGGATGGCGATCATGCTGGCGGCATGGGTCCCATCTCCGTCCTCGACCTCGCGGCTGGTCTTGCGGTGGGTGGAGTAGAAACCGTTGCGCAGGATCGTAAAGAGCCAGGCCTGAAGGTTGGTGCCGGATTCGAAGGTGTCCTGCTTGGTCAGAGCCTTGAGCACCGTATCCTGCACCAGATCCTCGGCCTGATCGACCTTTCCGGTCAGCGAGAGAGCGAAGGCGCGCAGGTTCGGCAGGGCGTCCATCACGCCGTTGACGAATTCCTGATCCACAGGCTCCGTGTGGGCACGGATGACCTGGGCAACGCGGTCGACCAGCCGCGCGAGGTCGCGCGGCAGCTTGTCTTCAGCGGGGTCGCCGTAGAGGGCCCGCAATTGCTTTCCGAGATGCAGCCGGACGTTGGCGCTCAGCGCAGCCGCCGGGGACGGCGCATCAGAATGGGTCGGGTGGGACTGATTGTTCGATTTCTCGGGCATGCGGCAATATTTGGGGCATAACCCCGGCATTTAAATATCCTGGCGACAATTCGACCGTGAGATTTTTTCATGGCCCGACCTCTGGATTTTGTTGCCCCTGTGCCCCATGGAGGCGACTGAGCCGGAAGCTCGCCGCAAGGCCCAAGTCTGGGACCGGCGGCTATCAGGGAGCGCGAAGTGCCTCATTACCTCGGGATCGATGTCGGTACATCGGCCGTGAAGGCGATCCTTGTCGATGAGGCGCAGACGACGATTGCGGAAGCGGATGTTCCGCTGCAGATCTCCCGTCCGCAGGAGATCTGGTCTGAACAGGATCCTGAAAGCTGGTGGCAGGCCGTTCAAGCGGCTCTCGATCACCTTCTTGCCAAAGACGCTGCAGCGCTCGCGGATGTTCGCGCTATTGGCCTGTCGGGGCAGATGCATGGGGCGGTGCTGCTCGATGCGGCCAACCGGCCGCTGCGTCCGGCCATTCTCTGGAATGACGGGCGGTCGTTCCGGGAGGCGCAGGAACTTGGAAGTGAACATCCGGGGCTCGCGCGCGCCATGGGTGTCATCCCGATGCCCGGCTTTACGGCGCCGAAGCTCGTGTGGCTTGCCCGCCATGAGCCCGAGACGTTCCGAGCCATCCGCAAGGTGCTTCTGCCGAAGGACTACATCCGCTTTCAGCTCACTGGCGCTATCGTCACAGACATGTCGGATGCGGCGGGCACCTGGTGGTTGGATGAAGCCAAGCGGGATTGGTCGGATGAGGCGCTTGCCGCCACGGGCCTGAACCGCGATCACATGGCCAATCTCGTGGAAGGCTCTCAAACCTCAGGCACAATCCGCCCTGTGATTGCTCGACGATGGAATCTGCGGAGCGACGTCGTGGTGGCCGGCGGTGCGGGCGATGCGGCTGCCGGAGCCATCGGCCTGGGTGCGATTCGCGATGGATCGGCCTTCATTTCCTTAGGCACCTCCGGCCAGCTCTTCGTCACCACCGAAACCTTCAGTCCGGCGCCAGACGCCCTGGTGCATTCCTTCTGCCATGCGGTGCCGGACCGCTGGTTTCAGATGGCGGCCATGCTGAACGGCGCAAGCTGCCTTGCCTGGGCGGCCAACCTTCTGAAGCGCGATATCGGCGAACTCTTGCGCGAGACGGAAGCGGCCTATCGCAAACCGTCCGATGTTCTCTTCCTGCCTTATCTCGCCGGCGAGCGGACGCCGCACAACGATCCTCATGCGCGCGGCGTGCTCTTCGGCCTCTCTCCCGACACACAGCAGACGGACTTGGCACAAGCCGTTCTCGAAGGTGTCGCCTACAGTTTCGCCGACGCGAAGCAGGCGCTCGAGCGGGCAGGCACAGTCCTGACGCACGCCGGCATCATCGGGGGAGGTTCGAAGAGCCGGTTCTGGGCGAGCATCTTCGCCAGCGTGCTGAACATTCCCATCATCCGCTATCAGGGCAGCGACAAGGGTCCGGCCTTCGGCGCGGCACGGCTGGCACGACTGGCAGTGACAGGGGAAGCACCGGACAACGTTTGCACCATGCCAGCCATTCTTGAGACCATCGCACCGGACCCGCGCCTCGTTGAACTCTACGAGCCTCGCGTTCACGCTTTCCGCAGCCTGTACCAAAGTCTGAAGCCGGAGTTCGCGCGTGCCGCCCATGAACGGACCTGAGGATACCGGCCGCCGGGCGCTCGAATCCTCTTGGATTTGCAGCCGCCTCATGCTGCTTAAATGATGGTTGCCCCTCATTTCGATGATGCCATGACCGCATCAGGAGCCATTCCATGATCTTGGTTTCCGGCGAAGCCCTGATTGATCTGTTCATCGGCACCGCCACGACAAGAGGCTTTCCCGCAGAGGCCGTGGCTGGCGGCTCCCCGTTCAACGTAGCGATCGGCCTTGGGCGCCTGGGCCGTCCTGCGGCCTTTTTGTCTACCTTATCGGAAGATGCCTTCGGCTCCTTCCTGGCCGAGAAGCTCGCCGAGTCCGGCGTAAGTTCGTCCTATATCCAGCGCCTCCCGAACGTCACGACGCTGAGTGTCGTGGCCGCCAGTCCAGACGGGCAGCCGCAATACTCCTTCTATGCGCCCAACAGCGCCGACCGCGCGCTCACCCCGGAGGCGTTGCCCGCCGAGTTGCCGGCAGACGTGAATGCCATTGCGGTCGGCTCGTATGCGCTCGGCGTCGAGCCTATCGCGACCGCCATCGAGACCCTGCTGCGCCG
>JAJFBI010000119.1 GCA_020697385.1 Microvirga sp.
GGGGTCAGCCAGACGATGCGCAGGTACTCGGCAAAAGCGGTGGGCGAGGAGGCCGACATGCCATCGATGCGGCAGACCCGTGAGGCGCGGGAGCCTTCGTTGTGGTGCTCGATCCCCGTGCCGAGCCGGTGCTCGCCATAAGGCGCATCGAGCGTGACGGACACGGCGAAGGAGCCTAGCCCTTCCTTGCGTGCCATCTCGGCAAGTTCCGCGCGCCGTAGACCCCGCCCCGGCATGAAGAGGGAGATCGCCTCCAGCACGTTGGTCTTGCCAGCCCCGTTCTCGCCCACCAGCGCCACGAGCGGGCGCGACACGGTGAGATCCAAGCTCGCATAAGTGCGGAAATCCTGGAGGATCAGGCGGGCGATTCGGGAAGCGGCAACGGGGGCGGAGGACATGCGCGCCCTTCATTCAGGAGTGAGCGCGAAAGATCAAGCGTCGGCACGGCCGAACCGTCACTCGGATTGTCATGGCCGGGCTTGTTCCGGCCATCCCGGTAAGAAGAGCGTTGCGTCTTCCTGAAGCGAGATCACCGGCACAAGGCCGGTGATGACATCGAGTTTGACTGTGAAGACGATCCTGGATCGTCGCTGCGCGCCGTCCGGGATGACGCGTCGAGGGCTTACACCCGCATCGGCATCAGGACGTAGAGCGCAGCCGCGCCGTCGCGGTCCTGAATGATCGTGGGTGAGCCGGGATCGGCGAGCTTGAACACGGCGGTGTCGCCGTCGAGTTGGGATGCGATGTCGAGGAGGTAGCGGGCGTTGAAGCCGATATCGATCGGTGTCGCATCGTAATCGACCTCGATCTCTTCCGTGGCGCTGCCCGAATCCGGGTTGTTGACGGTGAGCGTCAGGCGTCCATCACCGAGTGCCAGCTTCACGGCGCGGCCGCGCTCGGACGAGATGGTGGAAACACGGTCCACGGCCTTGGAGAAATCGGCGCGCTCGACCACGAGGACCTTGTCGTTCCCGGCCGGAATGACCCGCTGGTAGTCCGGGAAGGTGCCGTCGATGAGTTTGGAGGTCAGCACCACGCCGTCGAAGGTCAGCCGCACCTTGGCGGAAGACAGTTCGACGGTGATGTTTTCCGAGCCGTCCTCCACGAGCTTGACGATCTCGGCCACGGCCTTGCGCGGGATGATGACGCCCGGCATGCCTTCCGAGCCGTTCGGGGCCGGAATCTCGACCCTGGCGAGGCGGTGGCCGTCGGTGGCAACGGCGCGCATCACGAGGGAGCCGCCCGCATCGAGCGTGTGGAGATAGATGCCGTTGAGGTAGTAGCGCGTCTCCTCGGTCGAGATCGCGAACTGCGTCTTTTCGATCAGGCGCTTGAGGTCGGACGCCGGCAAGGTGAAGCGGTGCGGCAGGTCGCCGGCGGCGAGATCCGGGAAGTCGCTCTCGGGCAGAGCCTGCAGCATGAAGCGCGAGCGACCCGAGCGGATTTGCATCTGGCCCATGTCCGGGGTCATCTCGAGGGAGACCTGCGCACCGTCCGGCAGTTTGCGCACGATGTCGTAGATCATGTAGGCCGGGACGGTGGTGGAGCCGGCCTCCGTGATGTCGGCCGGAATGGTCTCGGTCACCTCGATGTCGAGGTCCGTGGCCTTCAGGCGCAGGGAGCCCTCTCCGCCCCGCAGCAGGACGTTGGACAGGATCGGAATGGTATTGCGGCGCTCGACGACGCGGTGCACGTGCCCCAGCGCCTTCAGCAGAGCGGCGCGCTCAACGGTAACTCTCATAACCTTAGACACCTGGTTTCGGTGAAATTCTTGGCTCATGCCCGCGCAAGGTCAGCCTCGAGCGGGGCAAGCAGGGCAGCAAGATTGGCTTTTGTCGGCACAGAAAGCAAGGCCGGGCCTTTCTCGGTCCGACCTCGTGCTTTCCCGGCCTCGGCCGCCTTACTCCTGCAGCATGCGCTTGAGGAGTTCGACCTCGTCGGACAGTGCGTGGTCCTCACCCAAAGCCTTCTCGATCTTGCGCACGGCGTGGAGCACCGTGGTGTGGTCACGCCCGCCGAAGCGGCGGCCGATCTCCGGCAGGGAGCGCAGGGTCAGCACCTTGGACAGGTACATGGCGATCTGGCGCGGCTTCACCACGGCGGCGGTGCGGCGCTCCGAGAGGATGTCGGAGCGGGACACGTTGTAGCGCGAGGCCACCAGCTTCTGGATGTCCTCGATCTTGACCCGCTTGGGCTCCCGGTTGCGCACGAGATCCCGGATCGCGGTCTCGGCCGTCTCCAGGGTGATAGTGGAGTTCGTGAGCGTCGCGTGCGCCAGCAGGCGGTTCACGGCGCCTTCGAGGTCGCGGCCGTTGGCCGTGATGGAGCGGGCCACGAAAGCGATCACGTTCGGTCCCACCTCGAAGGTGGGATGAATCGTTTTCAGAGCCTCGATGCGGGTGGTGAGGATCGAGGTGCGCAGGGCCTCATCGAGGGCGCTGACCTCGACCACAAGGCCGCCCGCGAGGCGCGAGCGCACCCGCTCGTCGAGATTCTCCAGATCCGCCGGCGGACGGTCGGCGGCGATCACGATCTGGCGGCCCGCATCGATGAGGGCGTTCAGGGTGTGGCCGAATTCCTGCTGGATCTGCTTGCCCTGGATGAACTGCACGTCGTCGATGATGAGCAGGTCGATGCCGCGCAGGCGCTCCTTGAAGGCGAGCGACGTCTGGGCCTTCAGGGATGCGACGAAGCCGTACATGAAGCGGTCGGCCGTGAGATAGATCACCCGTCGGCCTTGCGAGCGCACTGCATGGCCGATGGCATGGAGAAGATGCGTCTTGCCGAGGCCCACGCCCGCATGGAGATAGAGCGGGTTGTAGATGGCCTGGCCGTTCTGCACATGAGCGACTCGGTCCGCCGCCGCGTGGGCCAGCGCATTGGAGCGGCCGACGATGAAGCTCTCGAAGGTCAGGCGCGGATCGAGCGGGGCGCCGCCAAGTTCGCCGCCCTCGCCGCGCTCCTCCTGAGAGGAGGATGCGGAAGACGTCTTGATCTCATGGGCCATGCTCGGCATGGCCATGGAGGGAGCGGGAGCCGGACGCGGCGCCTCGCTCGCCCGGCGCTGGGCTGCAGGATCGCGCCCAAGGGTGCTGCGCACGCCGATGGACACACGCTCTACGTCACCGGCCTCGGAGCGGTAAACCGCGAGCACCCGGTCGGCGTAGTGGGACTCGATCCAACTCTTCAGGAAGCGGGTGGGGACGGTCAGATAAGCGCAGCCCTCGACCACCGAATCCAGCTCCAGGCGCCCGAACCAGCTGGCGAAAATGTCCTCGCCCAGTTCGGCCCGAAGGCGGCGCTTCACCCGCGCCCAGACTTCAGACGCCGATTGCTCGCCCGGAACATCCATGCCGTTCTCGTTCGGAGCGGCAAAGGTGCGGTGATCTTCGCTGCGATACATCAATGTCCTCCACGAGGCTTCCCCCTTGTTCAAGGTTGGAAACCCCCACGCATGTCCCGTTCTGAACACCAAGGCACAGATGCCTCACAGGTTATTCAAAACGTGCCACCCCCAAATTGTACAAAAGATTATTTGTTCGATTTTTAAGTGGAGATGATCATCAGCTGTCATCCCCTTTGTCTTCACTCAAGTTCCGGCGAGTCTTCCCTTGGTAAAGGATGAGTCTTTGTCCGCTTCTTGGGAGAACGAAACAACGACTGATCCCCATGCATGTTGTGTTTAGATTCAGGCTTTGAGTGAATGATTTAACGGCGAGCCGTTGAAGCAGGTTGACCTTACACAGGGTGCGGGAGCGCGTGCAATATACTCGAGTCGAGTCACCAGCCTCCGGACGCGCCTGTTTTCGTTCACAGCCTCGTCCACAGGTTTTGAATCTGGGCTGTAAATCTCTGACTCTTCAACTGATTCACTGTGTCATCACAGCATGTGCGCAGCCCCAAAAAAGAGTTTTTGCGCAACCTTGATTCACAACCGATTCGGCCCGATTCCGTGGGTGATTCTGATGCTTCGCGATGCTTTGCCTGCTAAGCTGTTGAATGCACTTCATGTTTTATGTGCATTTTGAATCTGGGCTGTTGAGCGCTCACCCTGTCACGCGGGGATAAAGTCAAGCTCGCATGTGGATAAAATTTAGGCTTAGAATCAGACGCCAGACATGAAAAAACCCGGCCTCTCGGCCGGGTCTGATCGGTGATGAAAAGGCAGCTTTGAGGGCTGCTTTTAGGCGCTCAGCGTCTTGATGCGGCTCGCGAGGCGCGAGACCTTCCGCGACGCGGTGTTCTTGTGCACGATGCCCTTCTGGGCCGCGCGCATCATCTCCGGCTCGGCGGCGCGCAGAGCGGCTGCGGCCTCGGTCTGGTTGCCGGAAGCGATGGCCTCTTCAACCTTGCGGACGAAGGTCCGCATGCGGCTGCGGCGCGACTTGTTGATCGCGGTGCGCTTCGCGATCTTGCGGGTCATCTTCTTGGCGGACACGGTGTTGGCCATGGCCCATCCTCGTTCTTTTAAAATCCCGATGGCCAAGCTCAAGCTCATGGGAGAGCTCCGGCAGCGATCGGTTGATTGCATGGAAACCGAAGAGCCCGCGGGACGCGCGGGCTCATGTGAGGCGGCTTATAGACGTGATGGTCGCGAACGTCAACGACCATAGGCCTTTGCGCGTCAAAAAAGCGCCCAGGAGACCTTCCGCAGGGCCTGGCGCCAGGGATTGGCGGGGTCGAGCAGGAGCCTGAGCGCCATCAGGCCCGACACCAAGACCAGGAGCGGGCGGATGAGCCGGGAGCCCAGCCGCATGGCAAGCCGCGACCCCATCTGAGCCCCGAGCAGGGAGGCCACAGACATGGCAAGTCCCAGGGGCCAGACCACCGCGCCTGTCGCCGCATAGAGAAGGAGGCTGCCGAAATTGCTCGCGAAATTGACGAGCTTCGTATGGGCGGTCGCCTTCACGACCCCATAGCCCAGCAACGTCACGAAAGCGAGCATATAGAAGGAGCCGGCGCCCGGCCCGAAGATGCCGTCGTAAAAGCCGATGGCGACAGGCGCGGTGAGGCCGAAGGCGAGAGCCGTCATGCGCGCGTGGGCATCCTCGTCCTTCATCTTGCGCGAGAGGGCGAAATAGGCCGCCATGGCGATGAGCATGACCGGGATCAGCACCTCGAGCACGGCGCGGGGCAGGAACTGGACGCACAAGGCGCCCCCGATGCTGCTCGCGAAGGCCACCAGGGAAAAGCCCCAGGCCTTCTCCCAATCGATCAGTCCCTTGCGCCCGAAGGTATAGGTGGCGGAAGCCGCCGCCACCGAGCCCTGCACCTTGTTGGTGGCGATGGCCTGTGCCGGATCGAGGCCGGCGAGCATCAGGGCCGGCACGGTGAGAAGCCCGCCGCCGCCGGCGATGGAATCCACGAAGCCCGCCAAAAAAGAGATCGCGGCGAGCGCCGCGATCATATCGAAGCCGATGTCGAACACGGTTATCCGTTCTTGAACTCAGGGGGTCGCTTGCCCACGAAGGCCGCCATGCCTTCCTTCTGGTCGGCAGTGGCGAACATGGCGTGGAACAGGCGCCGCTCGAAGCGGATGCCTTCCGAGAGCGAGACCTCATCGGCGCGATTGATGGTTTCCTTCGTCATCATGGCGATGGGCAGCGACATGGACGCGATGGTCTCGGCCGTCTTCAGAGCGTCGTTGAGGAGATCGGCCAGCGGCACCACGCGGGCGACGAGGCCGGAGCGCTCGGCTTCCTCTGCGCCCATCATGCGGCCCGTCAGGCACATCTCCATGGCCTTGGCCCGACCGATGAGGCGCGTGAGGCGCTGGGTGCCGCCCATGCCGGGCATCACGCCGAGCTTGATCTCGGGCTGGCCGAACTTGGCGTTGTCGGCCGCGATGATGAAGTCGCACATCATGGCGAACTCGCAGCCGCCGCCGAGGGCAAAGCCCGCCACCGCGGCGACCATGGGCTTGCGCCGTCCCGACACCTTCTCCCAGCCGGAGAAGAAGTCGGCCATATAGGTGTGAGGATAGTTGAGCTCCGCCATCTCCTTGATGTCAGCGCCGGCCGCAAAAGCCTTCTCCGAGCCGGTGATGACGATGCAGCCGATGTTGGCGTCCGCCTCGAAGGCGTCGAGGGCTTGGTTGACCTCACCCAGGAGCGTGGAATTGAGGGCGTTCAGGGCTTGTGGCCGGTTGAGGGTGATCAGCCCCACCTTGCCGCGCGTCTCCGTGAGAATCGTCTCAAAAGCCATGTGACACCTCCTGCTCGATGATGGGACACCGGTAGGCGAGGGCGCATGGACCGGCAAGTGAAAATCGGGAAAGTCCTGCCTTGAGATCAGGAGCGCTTCTGGCATTCCGGGCAGTAGAAGGTGGAGCGGCCGGACTGCACGAGGCGGGTGACCGTCCCGGTGCAGTCGGGCGTCACGCAGGGCTCGCTCTCCCGGTCATAAACCCGGAAGGAATGCTGGAAGTAGCCGAGAGACCCATCCACCTGGGCATGGTCGCGCAGGGTGGAGCCTCCGGCCTCCACCGCCTCGGCCAGCACGTCCCGGATGATGTCGGCGAGTTGATGCGCCTTCTCGGTCGGCTCGCCTGTCTTGGTCACGAGCGACCCGGCCGGAGCCTCCGGGTGAAGGCCGGTGCGGAACAGAGCCTCGCACACATAGATATTGCCGAGGCCCGCGATCAGGCGCTGGTCCAGAAGGGCCGCCTTCAGGGGCGTGCGCTTAGCCATGAACAGCCTGGCGATGGTCTCGCCCGAAAGCTCGTTGCCGAGGGGCTCAATGCCCATGCCGGCAAAATGCTTCGAGGTCTCGATTTCGGATCGGGGCACCAGATCCATGAAGCCGAAGCGGCGGGCGTCATTATAAGTGATGATCGCGCCGTTGGAGAGCCCGAACACCACATGATCGTGAGCGCCCAGGCCTCCATGCTCGTGATGGAACTCGCCCGGCATCCGGGTGGCGCCATCCTTTGTCACGAGAAAGCGGCCGGACATGCCCAGATGCATGACCAGCACCTCGCCGGAGGAGAGATCGGCCAGGAGATACTTGGCCCGGCGGCCGAGCGCCTTAACCTCCTGCCCCTCCAGCCGTTCGGAAAACCGCTCAGGGAAGGGAAAGCGCAGATCGGGGCGGCGCTGGGTCACCTTGGTGAAGCGGGCACCCACCATGGCGGGCTCCAGGCCGCGGCGCACGGTTTCGACTTCGGGCAGTTCAGGCATCAACCATCTCTCGGCTTCTTGAGGGCTCTTACATAGCCTTTGGGCCCCGCTTCCGCTATGGATCGCGACACTAGCGCATCGTGCGGACCCGGAGGGCCACGTCAGTGAAAAGTGGTTTCCGGTTTTCCGCGCCCAACGATGCGCAGTTCAAAGGGTGGAGCATCGGATTGCTCCCAAAAGTGCAAATCCACTTTTGGGTCCGATGCTCTAGGTACAAAAGGTTGGATGTGAGACCATGACCGACGAGAACACCCATTTCGGGTTCCAGTCCGTTCCCCTGGGTGAGAAGCAGGACAAGGTCAACGAGGTCTTCCGCTCTGTGGCAGGCCGCTACGACCTGATGAACGACCTCATGTCCGCAGGCCTCCACCGCCTCTGGAAGGATGCCCTCATCTCCACCCTGCGCCCGCCCCGCGACCGGCCCTTCCGCCATCTGGACGTGGCCGGCGGCACCGGCGATGTGGCCTTCCGCATTCTCGATCAGAGCGGGCCGCAGACCCGCGTGACCGTGCTCGACATCAACGGCGAGATGCTCAAAGTCGGAGCCGAGCGGGCCGGCCACCGCTATGAGGGCCGCATCGACTTCGTCGAGGCCAATGCGGAAGAGCTGCCGCTCGAAGCCAAG
>JAJFBI010000120.1 GCA_020697385.1 Microvirga sp.
GGCTGCCCGTTTTCCGCTTCGCCCGCCGGACTGCAGGCCCTGTGCGCCAGCTCGCACGGCGCGCGATCGGAGCCAGCCGCAGGCTTGCGGCGCGGGCCATCCTGGCGGCACGCCCCGATTGGCCGGAGACAGCCGCGCGCATCGCCGGCCCGAACGAGATTGCCGGCCCGCTGCTAGAAGGCGTCTTCAAGCACATGCTGCGCAACCGCCCGGCAAGCCCGAAGCCGGTTTCCGGTCGCATCGTTCTCGTATGCGGCAATCTCGCTCCCGGCGGCGCCGAGCGGCAGGTCGCGTATACGCTGGCGGGCCTCGCGGCGCGCGGGCTCGATGTCTCTCTGCTCTGCCACCATCTGGCTGGCGGCCGAGGGCATCGCTACGACTTCCACCTGCCGCAGGTCGAGGCGGCGGGCGTCTCGGCCAGGGAGATCAGCCGCCGCATTGCCTCAGGCGACACTGCGGAAATGCCATCGGGATTGAGAGAGGTCGCGCGCCTGCTCCCGCCCGGGCTTGCAGCCGACATGGCGAACCTCTGTCACGAGTTCCTGGAGTTGCGGCCGGAGATCGTTCACACTTGGCTCGATTGGGACAACGTTCGGGGCGGCCTGGCGGCGGCGCTCGCAGGCGTTCCGCGTGTGGTCGTCTCGGGGCGAAACATCAATCCCAGTCACTTCGCGCTCTACCAGCCCTACATGGACCCTGCTTACCGAGTCCTCGCCGGCTTGCCTAACGTCACGCTCATCAATAACAGCCGCGCCGGCGCGGACGATTACGCGGACTGGATCGGCATCCCTCGCGATCGGATTGGCGTCGTGCATAACGCCGTCGACTTCGCCGGGCGGACCCGGCTGCCGCCCGAGGAGCGCGCTTCCCTTCGCGCATCCCTCGGCCTTCCCGAAGGCGCTTTCGTGGTCGGCGGCGTGTTCCGCCTCGAATCGGAGAAGCGTCCGCTTCTCTGGGTCGAGACGGCGGCTCTGCTCGCGCGGCAGGTCCCCGACATGCACTTCGTCATCTTCGGTCAGGGGAGCATGCGCGAGGAGGTGCTAAGGGCGGCGGAACGCCAAGGAATCACCGCGCGGCTGACGCTCGCGGGGGTGACCAGCGATGTTCTGTCCGCCATGTCGATCATGGACGTGTTCCTTCTTGCCTCCTTCGGAGAAGGGCTGCCCAATGTGCTCCTGGAAGCGCAATGGGTCGGCACACCTGTCGTCGTGACCGATGTGGGCGGGGCCAAGGAGGCTGTCGACCCCGGCATCACCGGCTGGCCGATCGCAACCTCGTCGGCCGATGAACTCGCAATAAAGATCAAGTGGCTTCACGACAACCCGGCCATCCTGAAATCCGCCCGGCGTAGAGGTCCTGATTGGGTCCGGAAGCAATTCGGCGTGGAGCGTATGGTGACCGATACCCTCAAGGCTTATGCGCTTCCGCAACTGAGAGCTTCCCAGCGAACGGGTGGGGCATCCGCAGCCCATGCATGTGGGGCAGGGTTATAATAGCGCCCGTGCCGACGCATGCTTCAACACGAGCCGGAGCGGGAACTCCGTGCTGTTGCGCGGCTCGCGGGCGCGGGTTAGAGCCTTGAGCCGATGGTCCCGGGCCGACGGGCGGCACCCCGGCCCGCCCCCGTTGGTTAGGCGAGAGTGCCTGTCCCTATTATCAACCGCTGCGGCGTACGGGTTACCAGATGAAGCCGCGCCAGACGACAACGAGTGGTCATTCGAGCATGGCGGAACAAGCGGTCGAGCTGCGCTACGGCTTCGGTAAGAACTGGGCCGAGTTCATCGAAAAAAACTTCAACGAGGCCGTGGTTGAGGACTCACGGCAGCACCTTGCGAACTTTATCCGAATGGATTCGCTCAAGGGCATGACCTTTCTCGATATCGGCTGCGGCTCCGGCCTGCACTCCCTCGCAGCCCACAAGATGGGCGCGGATCGGATCTTCAGCTTCGATTACGATCGCGATTCCGTCGCCACGACCAGGAGGATCCACGAACACGCCGGATCGCCGGGAAACTGGACGGTCGAGCAGGGCTCGGCGCTCGACAAGAGCTATATGGAGAAGCTGCCGAAGTCCGACATCGTCTATTCCTGGGGCGTCCTGCATCACACCGGCGACATGTGGTCGGCGGTCCGCAATGCCGCGATCCCCATGAAACCGGACAGCCTGTTCTATATCGCCCTGTATTCCTCCGACAACTACGTCGATCCGCCCCCGGAGTATTGGCTCAAGGTGAAGCGCGACTACAACCGTGCTGGTGCTCTCGGGAAGCGGTGGATGGAGCTGCAGTACGCAATGCGCTTCATGATCATTCCCGAGCTGAAGGCCGGTCGAAACCCGTTCGAGGTCATGCGCAAGTACGGCGAACGGGGGATGACGTACTGGACCGACGTCAAGGATTGGCTAGGCGGGTATCCGATGGACTTCGCGAGCCTTCAGGAGACTCAGTCCTTCTGCAAGGAGGAACTCGGACTCGACCTCGTGAACGTGCTGACCGGCGAGGGATGCACCGAATATCTCTTCTGCCGCCCGGAGCTCAACCGGCACTGGGGTGCGATCGTAGAGAGCCGGCGGCTGGTACCGCTCGCTGGACCCTTCCACGCGAACGGCGGCGCAGCTTATGCGATCGCTGTTCCCGACCTCGAAGGCCAGTCGGACACGGGCGAGGCACCGCGCCGATCGAGGCTGATGCTCTATGAGGACGGGCGGATGCTCGGGCTCGCCCACTCCATGCATGATCACATCAGCCGGTTCGGCAAAGGCCGGTTCTCGCATTACGGACCGAACCTGTACTTCTCAGCGAGCGACAATAGCGATCCTAATCAGAACGGCCGGCCTTACGCATACTGTGAGCAGTTCTGATTGCTTGGCGCGGGTTGCAGGAAATGACGACCTTGACTCCTGGCCTAAGGTCGCTATGCGCGGTCCGTTTCGGTGTGGCATGAAGCAGCCTTATACCCCTCGCCACCCTGGCCTCTCCGACGCCCTGCATGCGTACGAGATCTGCGGCTTCGACACGGCCGCGATCCGCCAATGGTGCATTCCTGAGCTCGACGCCGAGATGCTGGTCGATGCAACGCTGCGGCAGCGCCCCAAACGGATTCTTGAGGTCGGAACCTATGTGGGCGTGTCCACGCTGCTGTTGGCGCTTGCGACCGATGCCGACTCGACGATCGTCACGATCGATCCGAACCTCCCGCTCGGCACCGAGATGGGCAGCATGCAATCGGATCTTGGCGGTCTGGACGGCACCGCGCGCACCCATGACGTGGCGCGGGCGGCGGCCCGACAACTCGGCGTCGATCAGCGCATCCACTTTATCGAGGGCGGATTTGCGACCGGGGACACTTTCTCCTCGAGCCGACAGGATCCGGCGGCTCGAGTTGCCGTGGTCGGACCGGCGAGCTGCGCCGAATTTGGCCCATTCGACCTCGTCTTCATCGACGGCCTGCATTACGCCGCAGCCGTCGAAGCGGACCTTCGGCTCGCCGCGACCGCTCTGGCCCCGGGCGGACTCATTCTGATGCATGACTGCATCGGCATGTGGGGCACCAATGTACGTGCTGGCATTTTTCGTTTCCTCGCCGCACATCCCGAGTTCCGTGTGGTACATCCCACCTTCGTTGAGCTCTATCGCTCGGTCGGCACGGTGTTCCGAGCCGGCGATCGGCCAGACCTCTTGGGGAAGTTCCGCACTTCGGAACCGCATGTCGATGTAGTCCAAGCTGCGATCGGCTCGATGGTATCCTCTACAATCCGTCGGCTCGAGCCCGCACTTGTGGTCGAGCTTGCCGCGGGAGGCGCTGTCGTCACCCCGCTGATCGAGGCGGCCGGCGTGCCGACAGTTACAGTCGAGGTGCCGATCCGAGCCGATCTTCAAGCGCTTGATGCGCAGCTTCGAAAGATCGACGCCGCCTGGCGGGTTGCGGGATCTTGCGACCGCATGTTGATGAGCGTGGGCCTGATCGATCACCTCCCGGGCGAGGCCCTGCACTACCTGTTCGACTGGTTGCGCGAGCGCGATGGTCTAGGAGTCTTCGCCTTCACTCCCCCGGGGGAGGTCGGCGTAGCAGGCTCGAACAGTCGCTCGTTCGCGCAACTCGTCCAGCTCCTGGGCGAGACTGGGCTGGCCGCAGCGACTTGGTCGAGACTCGCCGCGGACCCGATCGAATTTGCGTTCGCGATGGGAAAACCGGGTATTGCCACGACATCGTTCTGCGCCAACACAGCTCTCGTCGGAGGAGCGACGAGGATTGCGAAGATCGCACGCAGCTTGCGTCCAAACATGATTACGCTTGGAGTGTCCGAGGCGGAGGCGTTCGAGCAAGAGACTCTGCTGCGCCTACATTACTCCCGAGGTTTCGCGTGGATGTTCGCCGAGCTCGGGAGGATCAGGACCCGGCTGTCGGAGCAGGAAGGAGAGGCCGAAGATCTTCGTCGTCAGATCCGGGAACAGATTGGGCGCGGCGACGACCTCGTTCGTCAGATCTTGGACTATCAAGCTGCACTTGCGGAGCGCGATGCGACCAACGCGGATGTGCGGCGCCAGCTCACTGAGCAAGTCGCGCGATCGGAGGATTTGGTGCGCCAAGTCGAAGAACGCGACCGCGCCGGCGTGGAGTTGCGGCGCCACGTGACTGAGCAAGTGGCCCGATCGGAGAGCCTCGCGCTTGAAGTTGAAGAACATCGAGCCGCGCTAGACGAGCGCAAGCTTGCGGACGCGGATTTGCGGCGCCAGCTGATTGAACAAGTTTCCCGATCGGAGAGCCTCGCGCGTGAAGTCGAGGAACATCGAATGGCGCTAGGCGAGCGCTAGCACGCGGACGTGGATCTGCGGCGCCAGCTCGTCGAGCAGGTCGCCCGTTCTGACGACTTGGCTCAGCAGGCTCTGCAGTATCTAGATGCTTTGGCGACGCGCGACGGGACTGAGAAGGATCTACGCCGCCAACTTGCCGAGCAGGTTGCTCGTTCGGAGGATCTCATTCGGCAAGTGCTTGACTATCAGGCGGCTTTGAAGATCGCAGACCGTCGGACGGAGTCGCCCGAGACGATTTCGCAATAGGCTAGCGAGCAAGCTCAACTTGCGAGCTACGCGCTGCTGCCGTGGCTCCCCGGCATTAGGTCCGTAAGTCCCTGCGAGCCCAAACATGCAGCCTCGATGGATAATCTTCTGGATCGTGATGGCGGTGCTTGTCCTGCCGGCCGTCTTTGTCTTTTACGACGTACCCTCAAGCCAGAGAACAAGCAGCTGGTGCTCGGAGCGCGGGATGAGCGTAAAGCGCCTCCAAGGGAGTGCGGTGTGCGTCGAGCCGGATACGAGACGGCTCGTGCTGCCGCCTGAGTAGGAGCCCCGTCGAAGCTCCCCCTGTTAATTAAATTACTCAATCCTTTGCCGCGGGTTGGCCGGGGGAGCTCGGCGCTCTCGCCGGCCGCCCGATACCGTAGACCCCGATCGTATCGGCGATCATGCGATCGATGCCGAATTTCTCCCGCACGAAGGACGGCCCGCGGCTTCGAGCGGCCTCGATTGCCGACGCGTTCTCGTGCAGCCAAGTGATTCGGGCGGCGAGGCCCTCGATATCGTCCCGCGGACCGGTCCAGCCCGTCACCCCGATTTCGAGAGCTTCGCTTACTCCGCCAACGTTGGTCGCGACCACGGGCGTGCCGACCCATTGCGCCTCGAGAATGACGTTGGGCAAGCCTTCATCGGACGAGGTGAGAAGCAACACGTCCATGATCGAAATGGCAGCGAGGACGTCATTGGTCACTCCCGGCATGTTTAAACGCCCGGCGATACCTTCCTCTTGCGCAACCCGCTCGATCTCCTCCCGCATCGGGCCACCGCCGAAGATGATGAAGCGAGCGTCGGCGATAGATCGAGCAACCAGGGCGGCGGTTCGAATCCACGATAGCGGCCGCTTCTCTTCATCGAGGCGGAACACGCCTCCGACGACGAAGGCGTCGTGTTCGATACCGAGGGAGGCTCGAAAAGCCGCGCGCTCCTGCGGCGGCAATCGGCGGTGATCGGCGAAATCGATTGCATTGTGGACGACCGTGATCCAGTCGCGCGGGATCCCGATCCAATCCGCGTAATCATCGCCGCCGGCGCGGCTGTTGTTGATCAAAGCGACCGCAGGCTGCTGGGCGAGGATCCGATAGACAGGATCCATGTAGGGCTGATAAAGCGCAAAGTGCCTCGGGCCGACGTTCCGACCCGAGAGGACGACCCGCGGCACGCCGGCGAGCACGGCGGCGAGGCCAGCCCGCACGTTGTCCCAATCGAGCCATGCATGGACAACCTCAGGCCGCAGATCGGCGAATTCGCGGTAGAGATTGCCGATGTCGCGGGCGAGCCCCGGCGGGAGGCGCCGTCCGGCCTCCTCCAGGCCAGGCGGCATTGGCGAGGAGGCGCCGACGGCGGGGCGACGCCTGATCTCACGCGCCCTGACGCCTTCCGCGGCTATGGCCGGAAGGTAAAAGTCGTATCGGTGCCGACTCCCGCCGCGAAGATGATGGCACAGTAGCCAGACGCTTTCGAAGCCCTCCCTTGCGAGCCCCCGAAGCGTGTAGGCGACCTGTCTCTCTGCGCCGCCGGGGTTCAGGCTCCCGCAGACCAGAACGACACGCCCCGGGACCGGATCGATCGGAGCTGGGCGGTTCTTCAGCATGAAATCGAACACGCTCTCGAGCGAGAAGCCCTCGGGTGCCGGAGGCCCGACGATCCGGCCGACGAGGCTTGATGACCCCATGCCGAGCAAGCTCAGCACGCCGGCAAGGCCGCGCCGACCCGAGGTGAGGGCGGCCCGAGCCGTCCCGCTCGCGCTTGCGGCGGTCCGATTGATTGCGTGCAGCATGGGAAGCGCGGCCCGGATTTGCCGGAGCGGCACGGTTACCCAGCGCTGGCCGACCCGTATACGCAGGCTGGAGACCTCGCAGCGGAGCACCTCGCGGAGCATGTCAGGCGTGAGCCGGCGCCACGATTCGAGGAGGTAAATGTGCTCCGCCGGCTCGGGGAGGCTCCAGGCTCCGGGCTCCCAGAACCGCCCGATTCGCGGATCCCCGCTCAAATCCGCAGGAAGGTCATCGCCGACGCGTTCCCCGGTGCCGACCGACGCGATCACGGGATCGCTCAAGAGGCGCCGCAGGACGGCCGCCTCGACGGGGCTGGAGAGGAAAACCGTGATGTCGGAAAGGCCTCGGCGCACGGCGTCGTCGGCAGCCGAGGCCGACAGGGCCTCGATCGCCGTTTCCGTCAAGGGCGTTCGCCCCTCCGCAACCGCCGTCAAGGGCGCCCGCTCATCAAGGACTCGTAGAGCTCCTCGTACCGGTGGATCATTGCAGCCAACGAATATTCTCTGGCGATCCGTCGGCGCGCCCGTTCGCCAAGCTCCGCGCGAGCTTGGTCTCCAAGGTCCAGCACACGGTTCCACCCATCCGCGACGGCGGCGGGCTCACGCGCCGCGACAACGATCCCGCCGTCCCCGACAAGCGATTTGACGTCCCCGACATCGGTGCAGACGACCGGGAGACCGACCGCCATGGCCTCGCCGACGGCGTTCGGCAGCCCTTCGCCATGAGACGAGGTCAGCGTCACGCAGTCGAGAGCAGGAAGAAGCTCGGCCACGTTCTTCAGCTCTCCGAGTACGATCAGCGCTGGATCGGCCGGAAAGGCCGACTGCACCAGCCCCCCTCCGAACAGCACGAACCGCAGGTTCGGAGTCCGTGCCGTCGCCATGCGGGCGGCACTGAGAAAGGTCGCATGGTCCTTCTGCCGTGCCGGGCGCGCGGGAAA